>JAIRZX010000066.1 GCA_031267005.1 Deltaproteobacteria bacterium | reverse complement strand
CTATGCGCGGTGCCTTTCCGGCGCCGCGGGGCTGGAAGGTGCCGGGCTTTAGGCCGCCGGGCCGAAAGCCGCCGGCCTTAAAACCGGGGCGGCTCGGGCCCCGGCTGTCAGGGGCGGTGGTTCGGTCGTCCGGGCGCGGGCGGCCCAGGCAGCCGTGTCCTCCCTCGAAGGGCGGCGGAACCGCCCGATTATAGCCAAATGGATGTCGAAAGGCCATAGTATCGGCGTTTCCGGGGCAAGGGGCCCCCGCGGCCAGCTGGGCCGGAGCGCGGGGGAGGTCAGAACCCGCGACAGGAGCTGCCCGGGCGCGGCCCGGACGAGAGCCTTGAACCGCAGGAGAAACGGCGCTTCCGGCTCCGGCCCGGGCGCGGCCTGTATCGGGGGAGCGTTTAGGGCCCTTCCCCGAATCGCCGTTCCCGGGGAGTTCTGGGCCTTTCCGTTGCGTCGCGCGGGAAGCGTTCAGGCACCTGCCGACGCGAGGGAAGCGTTCAGGGCCGTTCCCCTGCCGACGCGAGGGAAGCGTTCAGGGCCCTGCCTCCGCGCCGGGAACGCCGGAAACGATCGAGGCCGCCCTCGGGCCGGGCGGGACCGGCGGCAAGTTAGGCAAGGCCTGCAAGCCCGGAGCGCCGGGGGCTTCTTGCGGCTGGGGGGCGCCCGGCGGCTGGGCCTGGTAAGCCCATGGGCCGGCGCAGGCGGGGGGGCTCGCCTCGATGAAGACCACCCGGCGCTTCCCCGAGCGCAGGGGCGGGTAATACTTCCTGAAAGTAGCGAGCCCGGCGGGGGTGGAGAGCCGCATGCGGTTAACCCCGCCCCTCCCCGTGGCGTGGTAGAGCGACACCCCGCCGTCCCGGGCGGCTATGGCTATGCCGTTGTGGTAGTAGCTGAGCCCCCCGCCGAAGCGGGCGTCGGGCTTGGAGACCGCGAAGAAGTAGAGTTTCCCCGGGACTATCCTCCCGAGCGCTTCCACGAAGCCCTCCCCGTCCACGTCCGCCCCCAGCCCCAGGGGCCTTCCCCTCCCGTCCTCCACGCGGCCGTACTCCCCCTGCCAGGGGAAGATGACCGATCCCCCTCCGGCGAGGTTCAAGGCGGCGTCGAGGCCGAAGTCCCAGTCCTCGCCCAAAGGGGCGCCCTTCCCGGAATCCGAGGAAATGTCCCTTTTCGCCTCGTCAAGGGTGAAGTTCACCCCCATGAGGAACCTGGACGCGGCGACCATGAAGCCGCTGCAGTTCAAGCCGGGCCCCGGAAAGGACTTCGACGGGTCGGCCCAGAGCGTGTTCCTCCCGTCCTCCGAGACAGCCCCGTCCTTGCGGTAGGGGATTCTCAAAAAGGCGTCCAGTATCTCCTCGGCGCTTCCGGAGGGCGGCACGCCGACGCCGGGAGGCAAGGGCACGGTGCCCTCCCAAAAGCGCCCGAAGGGCCCCGCCGCGGAGCCCGGGGCGGAGCAGGGCGCCACCTGGGCGGGGCGGTAGAGCGCGTAGATCCCCCTGGGCGGGGGGCCCGCGCCCGGGGCGGGCGGGGAGGCCGCTGCCGAAGCCGGCGGCGGAGGGACGGGGGCGGCGGAGGGCGGCCGCGCGTAAAGCAACGGCGCGGCGCACAGCGGCAGGGACGCGAAAAGGGCCAGCGAGGCGGCGAGCGTCGCCGCGGGTGGCCGTCGGGCCTTCCCGGCAGTTAGCGGAGTCCGGGCCATCCGGGCCCTTCAGGCCCGGGCCGAGCTGGCGACGGGCTTTTTCGCCCGTTTGGCTGGCTTCTTCTGGGGCGCCTCCTCCTTGGGCGCCGGCGGGACGAAGTGCATTATCCTCGCGCAGCTGGGGCAGGTCATGAGCTTGGAGTGGCTCTGCAGCTCGTTGTAGAGCTGGGGGGGGATGCGTATGCGGCAGACCTGGCATGTGCCGTCGGTGACGGCGGCCATGGCCTTGCCGTTGTGGGCCTTGGCGCTCGCCGTGAAGCGCTCCGCGGCGGCGGGGTCTATGGTGGCCAGGATCGCGTCGACGGCGGCCTGGCGGGAGTCGGCGACGGCCTTGGCCCTGGCCATGTCCTCCTCGACCGAGAGCGACAGTTCCTCGTGGGCCGCCTCGGCGTCCTTCAGGCCCTCCTCGGCGACGGGGAGCTCGGCCTTGAGCGCCTCGGACTTCTCCAGTAGCTCCAGGGTCCCCTCCTCGTTTTCGGCGATGAGCTTCTTTATCGAGTCCAGCTCGGTCAACACGGCTTTGTAGGAGCGCTCGCCGGTGGCCTTGGTGGTGCGGGCGCGGTTGCCCTCCCTAAGCTCCTTGAGCTTCATCATGTCCAGCTCAAGGGTTTTGAGCGATATCTTGGCGTCTCTGAGCCCGGACGAGACCGATTCGTGGGCGGCCCTCGCCTCTTCCAGCGACTCCAGGGACGCGGCGAGCCTGAGCGGGCCCTCCTCGAGCACCCTCGCCGCGTCTATTATCTCGTCCTCCAGCTTCTGGAGCTCAATGAATTTCGCGATGACATCTTGCACGTCTCTCACCTTCAAGCCCGCCGCCCCTTCGGCAGGCGGGCAGTCACCCCCCCGCGGGAAAAGCGGGATTGGGCGGGGGGCTCTTAACGAACTGCGCCCGGCCCCGGGCCGCGCGGCGCGCCTCCGCCG
>JAIRZX010000019.1 GCA_031267005.1 Deltaproteobacteria bacterium | reverse complement strand
CGCGTCCGCTTCGGCCGAAGGCTTGCAGGCGAAGCGGAATTCATTTCCAGCGCCCGCCTCCCCTAAACGTGCTCCGTTCCGGGCAACGCACCGTCCCGGAGGGCGGGCAGACGCCAGTTCAGCCGTAATAAGCCCCGGACGCCCGAATTTCCCAGATCCGGGAAGGCTGCCGGGCCTCCCCGCCGCCGCCGAGCTACTGCTTCCTGCCCTCCTGGCCGTCAGCGATCTTCGAAAGGCAGACGTTGGCGTAAAGGGCGGATAAGATGAAGAACGCGATCGTTCCGAATAAGGAGACGAGAAACAGCACCGACTGGAACTTCTTGGCGCCCTGAAGCATCGGGGTGGACATGAGCTGCACGACCCCCACGATCCCCCCCACCAAAAAGACCAGGAAAAGCGCCGCCGCCAACAGAAGGAGAACGGTGAGGCGGGCGGCGCGGATCTGGCCTATCACCCCTGAGAGCGCTCCCGGAAGGCGGGGGCCCGCCGCCTGCCCCCAGCCAGGGGAAGCGCCCTGCTGGCCCCAGCCCGGGCCTTCGGGCACCGCGGAAATCGTGAAGGGGGTGTTGCACTTGGCGCAGGTCATGGGGGTCCCCACGTGCTCCGGCCCGATTGCGTACTCGGCCCTGCACCGGGGGCAGACTGTCTTCATTCGGATACTCCTTGAGGCCTTTCGCGGCCTGGCTGGTTAAGGCCCGGACGCGGGGCCGGGGGCCGGTCCCGTCCGGACGCGGAACGGAAGGGGACGGGGCGCCGGAAAAAAAGGATCGTCTTTAGGGATATCACTTTTACAGGCAGTTATCAAGGAGGGCGCGGGACAGCGGGACAGTCAGGCAAGGGGGGGGTGCGCCGGAGCCGTACCCAAACCATTGTTCTCCGGGCAGCGCGGGCTGGGACGGACCCGGAGAGCGCGGTGCCGGGGCAATCCGCGCGAGCTCGCTCCAAGCCGGGGGCAGGGCCGGGAGGGCGTTCGGCGCGCTCCGGGACATGCTCGGGAAGAGCTTCCGTCACGACGGCGTGAAGGACGTCCTTTCGGCCAGCATGTACCTCGAGACCGTCAACCCGCCCAAACGCAACAAGAAATTCGCCGCCTGGCCCGTGGCGGGCTTCAAACCCGCGCGAGTCCATCGGCGGCCTGGATCCGGACGCCGCCTTCAGCGTCCAGTTGCGGGGGAGGCGGCAAAACGACTTCGCGTTCAGCCCGGTAACCGGGAAGTTCCAGGCCGCCGAGGAGAACGTCCCGGACGGGCTGCCGAGGACCGAGATGCTCTTCGGGAAGCGGCTCGACTGCAACCTGCGCGCCATGCGCGCCGGCCGTTATCCTGAGATCGGCGAGTTCACCGGGGTGCGGCGAAGGCGAGAGGCATGCCGGGCACCGCCACGGGAATTTGGAAGCGGTACCAGCCGGGTGCTGGCCGGCCCCCCGGATCAAACGAGGCGATCAGAGCTGGCAATTGGATTAAGTACGCGGATTAAAATTTAAATTTAACCGCTGGCATCTGAAACCGGGGAAGTCTAAGGCGCTGGAAGGAAAGTGTCCGGTAGCTTGAAAACCGAGAAAACTGAGCAGGTGGCGCCGGGGGCAGTTCTCCGGAAGCAACCGCCACGCGAGAAGACACTGCGTTCGCAAAGTGAAGCGATTGGCTTTCAAGCCAAACTGGCCAGGCCAGTCCAGTGAACTGGTTAAAATTTTAAAAAAAATTGATAAAAAAAATTATTTGATTTTTATCTTTATATACTTGCTTTCAGGGAAAAAATTTTATAAATTGGTATAATATTTAATAATAATGTCATTAAACATTTTTGGAATGCATTTGAATATTTAAGCGCATATCGATAATTGTTCAGGAATTGATATTGTACTTTAGAATATTACAAATATGGAAATGTACCTGGACGGTTACGGTTAGAGCTTGATCCATTCCGGCGGGAGAGGTGAAATTCGCGTTCTTCAGACTCCAGCGGTTGAGCTTGCCGGAAAAAACTACGGAAAGAACCACAAGCAATACAACTCGAAAACTCGGGATCGGCGGCAAAGACGGCCCTTCCGTCCGGCGCCAGCGGCGCCACCAGCGGCGCTCAGGTCGCCCCCGCCTTCTCCTTCAGGAACCCGCGCGCGAGCTCCTCCAAGGCCGGGGCGAGCTCGGCGAAGGGGAGTTCGGACACGAAGCGGCCCTTCACGAAGATCCTGCCGCGCTTCCTGCCGCCAGCCACCCCCAAATCGGCGTCCTTCGCCTCGCCGGGGCCGTTTACGACGCAGCCCATCACGGCCACCTTCAAAGGGTCCTTCACGTCGGCCAGGCGGCGCTTTACCTCTTCGATAAGCGAGGGCAGATCTATCCTGCACCGCGCGCAGGTGGGGCAGGACACGATCTCCACCCCGCCCTTCCTGAGCCCCAGGGCCCGGAGGATTTCCACGCCGGCCTCGGCCTCGGCCTCGGGCGGGGCCGTGAGCGACACCCGGATAGTGTCCCCTATGCCCTCGGAGAGGAGCGCCCCCAGCGCCACGGCGGACTTGGCGATGCCCGCCACCATGGGGCCGGCCTCCGTCACGCCCAGGTGCTGGGGCACGTCGGAGATCCTGGAGAAGAGCCTCGCGGCCCTGACGGTGTCGCCGACCCCTGAGGCCTTGAGCGATACCTTGAAGTTCTTGAAGCCCTCCCTGTCAAGCAAGGCGCAGGCGCCCTCTGCGCTCGCGCACATGGCCTCCGGCCCGCGGCCCAGCCTGGCCTCAGCGTCCCTGTCGAGGGAGCCGAGGTTCACCCCCACCCTGAGGCAGGCCCCAGTCCTGGAGCACTCCTCGGCCACCTTCATGAGCTCGGCGCCGCCGCCGATGTTTCCCGGGTTCACGCGCACTCCGGCGGCCCCGGCCTTCAGGGACAGGACCGCGAGCCTCCAGTCGAAATGCACGTCGGCCACGACGGGCACCGGGCTCCCGCCCGCTACGCGCTCCAAGGCCGCCGCGGAGGCCGCGTCCGGCACCGCAACGCGCACTATGTCCGCCCCCTTTTCCGCGCACCTCCCTATCTGGAGAAGCGTCGCCTCCGCGTCCCGTGTGTCGGTGTCGGTCATGGTCTGCACTAGCGGCGGCAGGCCGCCGCCCAGGCTGAGCGGCCCGATCCTTATCACGCGGGTTATCACGCGCGGCACCGACTGGCAATACGGGCTGGCATGGTCTCTGGGGACGCGGGCGGCACTGCTGATCCTTTCTGGGGCGGGCGCGGCGGACTTCGGCTGCCGACAGGGAGGGAGGGAGGGAGGGAGGGAGGGGAAGCCTGCGGAAAGAGCTCCGGAGGGACAACGCTCTGGCATGCGGGCAGCCGGAAGCGTCGTTCGGAGCCGGACCGGCGGACCCGGACGGTCAAGACGCGGCGCTGCTCCGGGAGAAGCCTGGCGGAAAACGGTTCCCATGAAAAAGAAGAGGCGGGAGGCGAGGAAATTTTTATTAGAAAATACCAATCAACAGTATTTCCTGCAAAATTTCCCTAAAAAAGGAAAGCTTTTGCAAAACCAGCTCGGCGGAAATGGCCAACGGAAAGAAATCCCCCGCCAGACGAAATATTTCCTGAAATTACGGTGGAACCCCCGATAGCGGAAGCTGATAGCCATAAAAAGGGAGCTTGACGCAAAGAGCGGACGGGGCCATCCGTCAAAAAACTTTGGAAATGCTAGCACGAAAAGTTGCTGATGGCAAATGGCTGCGGGCGTTCGAGGCTTTCCGCCCTCCCTGACATTTTTCTTTCCCGGCTTTCCCGGCTTTCCCGGCTTTCCCGCCTCTTCGGGCCCCCGCCGACGGCCTCCGGCGACCGCCGCCTGCCCGGCCTGAGGGCCGGCCGCTGACCCCCTCCGGAGGGCTCAGGGTTCGGCGGCCGCGGACAAATACGGCACGCTGCACGCCCGGCAAGCCGGAACGCCCTCGAAGTCCCCCGCGAGGTGCCTACCTCTGAGTTCGGCGTAAACGGGGGAGCGCCAGATCTCCTCTATGGACTGCTTTCCAGCCTCGCCCACGACGAGCTTGCGTTCCCAGTCCCCGCAACAGGGGCCCGCCATGCCGTCCCTGAAGACGAAAACCCTCCTGAACAGGTCCGGGCAGACGAACTTCAGCCCCCGGTTCAGGGGGGCGTAGTCCATGCCCATGACCGTGGGGAGCCCGAAACCCACCTCGGCTACCCCCATGGACCTGAAGAGCCTTATAAAGTCGCGCTTGGCCGCCTCGCGGCCCTCCAGGCCGCCGGGGTCCCCGTGCCTTTCGGCGCCGTCGCTTACAGTCCCGCCGGGGCCGCCTGGCCCCTCCAGGAGTTCGGGGAGCACCATGCTGGCGCGGGTCTGGACGTGCTTAAAGCCCATGCGCTCCTTGGCCTCCATGAAGGCCCTTATGTTGCCCAGGGTACGGTCGTAGCTCGCGCCGACCCTCACGCGCTCGTACTCCTCGCGGTAGGGCGAGTCGAAGGAGAAGAACAAGTCGGTGAGCCCGGCCTCCAGAAGACCCCTGCCCAGCTCAGGCGAAAGGAGCGCGGCGTTGGTGTTCATCATGACCCAGAGCCCGAGGCCGGAGGCCAGGCGCACCATCCTCACGATGTCGGGGTGCAGGAGCGGCTCCCCCAGGAAGTTGAGCTTGACCGACCGGGCCCCCAGCCTGGCCCCCTCCCCGACCGCGGCGGAATACAGGTCGAAGCCCATGTCGCCGGGCCCGTCGGGGGCCCAGGCGGTTTCCCCCCTCTCGACGTACCAGGTCCTGGGGCACATCCTGCACTTGAGGTTGCAGCGGCTGGTGGGATCCACGTCTATGTGGAGCGGGAAGGCCCCGGGGTCCCCCTCCCGCCCCCTC
>JAIRZX010000002.1 GCA_031267005.1 Deltaproteobacteria bacterium | reverse complement strand
TGCGGCTGAGGGCTTGAAGGCCCCGGTTTCCGGCCGCCCCCTCCGAGGGGGGGGCGGCCTCTGGCTTGTTGACTGCGCGGCGTAAGCTTCCCGGCGCCCTGCCCCGAGCGCGTCCGGGGTTTAGAAGCCCAGGGTGCCTAAGCCCTTTTCCGACTGGTTGCCGCCGAACAGGGTCGTGGAGAAAGAGGCGATGATGGCTTGGACGGCGAGGAGGCAGGCGCCCACGACGCACTTCACGGCGCCGCCCCCGAAGGTGCAGTTCGGCTTCCTGTTGGCGTTGTAGAACTCGACCAGTCCCGTTATGACCAGGTACAGCCCCAGGGCGAAGCCCCCGACCAGGATGGCTTTGGCTACCCCCGAGATGTTGCCGGTCACGTTCTGGCCGAGCTCGCCCAAGCCCTGCGCGAAGGCCGGGACGCCGGACAGCGCGATCCCGGCCGCCGCCCACGAGGCCCCGCCCGCGATCCGCCTGAAAAGCGCTGGGACTCTTGAGGCGGCGGCCCAGTTGCCGTTCCGTGCGGCGGGGATCGGTGGCCCGCCCTCCCGGGCCCCGGAGACCCGGACCATGATGTCCTGGACGCCGTCGCCCCGGTCCCCGTCGCGCTGCCCCCCGGAGCCCTGTGGGCCGAAGTCGGGGCCGGGCGTGACGCCGACCATGCGATCTATAAAAAGGTGAGCGCTCAATTGAATTTTCCTTCCCCGCTTCGGGCGGGATGTTGCCCCGAGGGCTCTGCCCAGGGGCTGCGGACGGCCTGCCGCGGTGTACGGCGGTTGCCGTGGCGCCTCAGCCGCCTGAGGCGGCGAAGCCAGCGTGGCCGGTGAGGCTTGGGTGATAGGCAATGCCGACGTAATCCTGAGAAGGCCGATGCCGAGGATGGCGAGGAGGTCGATGTCAGCCGTTCAGCCCGAAGGCTGGCGGTTTAAATAACGGCGTTTACGCTGCAGTAGCCGCTGTCGCCGTTGAACCCGTCGTTGCATCCTTTGGCGACGGAATGTTGTTTCAGTAGTTTTTCGCCTCGCGGATTTAAGAAATTTAACTATTAAAATATTGAAAATTTTATAGAATCTTAAAATTTTGATTTTTTTCACAGAATTCAATAATTTTTTAAATTCTATATATCCAGAAAAATTTCGTAAATTTTAATAATTTTTTCTTTTCCGCTGGTTTCGTAAATTTCGTAAATTACGCAGGTTTCGAGAATTTCTCGGTTTCGCGGGATACGCGTATTCGTCTGTTTCACGGGATACGCGGTTTCGCGGGTTTCGCGGGATACGCGGGTTTCGCGGGATACGCGGGTTTCGCGGGTTTCGCGGGTTTCGCGGGTTTCGCGGGATACGCGGATTCGCGGGATACGCGGATTCGCGGGTTTCGCACTATTCAGAGCAGCAGTATCGTGCCGCGGCATGGAACTTACGGACAGGACTCGGGACAAGGATGCCGTGCGCGTTCCGGGCCTGGTTGCCGGAGCGCTGGAAACTGGATGGATCCTTCCCGAGCGGGAAAGCTCCGTAAGGGGTTGCCGGAGTTTCTGGTCCGGACGGTAGCCCTAAAAGGAGGGCGGCGGAAAAGGTCGCGGCCTGGAAGGCTCTGGCGAGCCACGTAACGCCTCAAGCCGCAGTCGACTCGGGCCGGGCCGGGCTCCTACTCGGGGAAGTCCGTGAAGTCCTCAACGAACTTGACGAGCCTCAGGTGGGCCTTTTTGTGGCCGAGGCAGAGGGGGCACTCGGAGGGGGCCAACAGCAAGGAGAACTGCGGCTTCCCGGAGGCGGGCTTCCGGGCTCCGGCCGCCGCCTTTCCGGCGGAGGCGGGCTTCCGGGCTCCGCCCTTCGGCTTTCCGGCGGAGGCGGCCTTCCGGTCGACTGCCTTCCCCGACGGCGAGAGGCCCGCCGTCTTCACCGGGACACCGCCGGACCCCGCTGGAGGGGAACCCTTTACGGAGCCATGCTCCTCAGCGGAGGCGGAGGGCTCCGCCGGACGGGCTCCGGACGCGTCCTCCATGCTGGGGTCCGGCACGCTTAAGGTGAGGATAACATTTGTGATGAGGGAGACGAGGCACGCCTCTTTCCGCTCGTTTCCGGGCGGCAGATCCCCCGCGCGCTCCGCGAAAATCCTGCGGGTGAGCACGAGCTCGTCACGGGGGAGGCGGCTGGCCTCCCTTGTGAACCGAACGATCATGTTTTCTGCTTTAACCATAATCCCTGCCCTCCTCATGGGCGCCGTCCCCCGCCTTCCTGGCAGCCGCGGGACGGCTAAAATTAAAAGCCGCGGCTCCCTAACCCTTCCGCTTCACGAGCTCCAGCGACGGCCTGGCGCCGCGGGCGCTTCCGCCCTTGACGGGGGCGCCGGCGGAGCTCGTCCGGACGGAGGATTCGGCGCAGCCGCAGGAGCCTCGCGAGGCGTCGGCCAGGATGGCGTCGCACTGCATCGACACGCGGGGGAAGTGGTTGAGCCTGTACTGGGCGTTTTGGGCGATGGCGAAGACGACAACCGCCTCGTCCCACTCGTCCGCCGACTTGTAGTAGCGGACGCGGTCCGCTAAGGCGGGTATGAGCTTTTCCAGCTCGGACTCGTCGAGGGAGCGGATCTGCCTCGCTATGTCCGTGAGCTTGTCCTGGATGGGGGTCATGTTAAACACCTCGTTACGAAAAGGGCGCCGTTGCCTGGCGGCCGCCGTGCGGGGCGGGATGGGCAAGGGCCCTCCGCGCGTCGCGCGCGGCGAGGTGAGCCCTCGCCTTGTCCGGATTGTCCAGCGT
>JAIRZX010000600.1 GCA_031267005.1 Deltaproteobacteria bacterium | reverse complement strand
GCGAGGGCAAGGGCAAGCCCGAGGCCGAGGGCAAAGCCAAGGGCAAGCTCAGGCTCAAGGCCGAGGCCAAGGCCGAGGGCGAGGGCGAGGGCGAGGGCAAGCCCGAGGACAATGGCGAGGGCGAGGGCGAGTGCAAGCCCGAGGACAATGGCGAGGGCGAGGGCAAGGGCAAGCCCGAGGCCGAGGGCAAAGCCAAGGGCAAGCTCAGGCTCAAGGCCGAGGCCAAGGCCGAGAGCGAGGGCGAGGGCGAGGGCGAGGCCGAGAGTGAAGGCAAAGGCGAGCCCGGGGCCGAGGACGAGAGAGAAGGCAAGGGCGAGGGCGGCCCTTACGCCTGGTGTGCCTTAGCGGAGGGCCACTCGAAAAAGCGCGGCCAGAAGGGGAAAAGACGGAAGAGGCGGGGCCGCCGGAAGGGGGGAGGCAAGTGAGCGATGTTCCGAGCCCGCCCGTCGGGGGCTTCCCCGGCTGGCGCTCCGGACTCCTGGCCGGGCTAGCGGGCAGGGTGCTGACCCCGCCCGCCGGCAGGGCCGCGAACCGGGTCTACGTCTTCTTCGACCCCTCGGATCCCTCCTCCGGGGCGTTTTTGGGAAGCCGTTGCCCGAGGCTTCTGGACAGCCACGGCATAGAGCAGTTCTGGGCGCCTGTCAGCCTGGAGCCCGGGTCGGCGGAAGGCGGCATGGCCTTTCTGGGCGCGGGAGCCGGGTCCCGGGCCGGCTCGGGGCCAGTGGGGGCCCTGGCCGGGTCCGGCTCGCGGCCCGGGGAGGCCGCGCCCGGGCGCGCCCGAATCTTGCGCTGGGGGGCGCTCTCGGGAATGGGGACCGGGGAGTACATGGATTTCCTGGAACTCGCCGCCTCCGGCCGTGCCGCCCGGCTCGGGTGCGGGGACTCTCCGGTTATAGCCAACACGATAGTGCTCACCAGGCTCGCCGGGCGGCTGGAAGGCCGCGGGCGCCCGGCGCTGGTGTGGCTGGAGGGGGGTGAACTCAAATGCCTGTTCGGGGTCACCCGGGCCTCCGCCCTCGGCGAGAGGGTGGCTGGCATGCGCCGGGGGCCCCTACCGTTAACCAGCGGGGAGCCGCGATTGCCGGGTTCCCCCCTTATCCGCAGCCTCCCTCCTGCGCCCAGGCCTTTCCCGGAAAGGCGCCGTACTGCCCCCGGCGAGGGGCTGGAAGGGACGCCGGGTCCTGAGGGCGGGTCGGGGCATCGGCTTTGGGGGCCGGCGCCCTCCGCCGTGCGTCGCCTGCCGGATGCGGAAAGATTTCTTCCGCACGTCGGGGAGGAAGGGGGGGTGAGGCCCGGGCCGGCGAATTCCCCCCGCCTGCCCCATCCCATGGCGCACCCAATCCGCGAGTTCCGCCGGGGGCCCAGGGAGCTTCCGGCCCGCCGCGGCTCGCTGGTGCCGTTCGGAGCGAATTCAGGCGTCCGTACGGACCGCGTCCGGCCTTAAGGGCCCGAATGAAACTGCCGTCGGACCCTTTCCGGCGGGAGCCGCGTGGAGCCGGGCTATTGGCCCGGAGCTTCGCTGGGGGCACGGAACGTCGCCCCGCTCCACACCGGGCGGGCGGCGCAAGGGCGCGTCCTCCCGGCCTTTTCCGGGAGGCCGCCCGCTGCTTTCGCACTTCCCGCCTCTTTCGGACTTCCCGAAATTTTCAGCCCTTCCGCAGCTTTCGGACTTTACGCCTCTTTCGGACTTCACGAAGTTTTCAGCCCTTCCGCGGCTTTCGGACTTCCCGCGGCTTTCGGACTTCCTGCGGCTTTCGGACTTCCCGCGGCTTTCGGACTTCTCGAAATTTTCAGCCCTTCCGTCGCTTTCGGACTACCCGCGGCTTTCGCACTTCCCGCGGCTTTCGGACTTTCCATGCTTAGAATTGAAGGAAGTCAAACAGAAAGTCAGGCCGGAATACAACATGACGGTTTCATCGCTTCTTCGGTATCCGCCTGCCAGATTTGAAGCAAATTGAGCGGATGGCCAGCTTGGCATATTGACGATCATCCGCCTGCCAAATCGGCTAAAGGGGAGAATTGCCGACTTAATCGCATGCGCGATATCATGCTTAGCGACCGTAATGATTCACGGCTTTAAGGAAAAATTTCCTTTCTCTCCGCCAGCTTGCCAGCTTTACTTTTTTGCGCGCATGCCGACATGCCTGGCTACCGCCGGGCAGGTTTTTAAACTTCGCGCCCTGCATACATGACAACTGATTAAAAATCCACCAGAACGTCGTCCGCGGCCTCGCATAAGAGGCCGGACGCCTGTTTCAGCTAAGAGGATTATAGCAATGAAAAACACTCACCTTAAAACCATATATTCCGACCGCCCCGGCCTCGAGGAGCTCATGGGGCTCTGCCGCGGGGTTACGGTCTTAAACGCCGCGCCCGGGGGACCCGTTGCCAGGCTCTTCATCGACCCCGCCCCAGGGGCAGAGCGAGACGGGAGTCAGGTCCTCGTGCCCCAGGGCGTCGCGGAGATCGTGGGGGACCGCGGCTGGGGGCTTTCGGTAGTGCCGGTGAACCTCGTGCCGGGCGGGCTCAGGCCGGCCTGGGCCTTCCTTAACGGACGCGCGCCCGCTAAACAAGGGAGGCTTTACGGAGGCAGGAATTTCCTGGGCTCCGTCGGCGCGGGCGAGTGGTACTCCTTCGCGGAGCAGCAGGGTTCGAGCGACCGGGAGGTGGCGGATCTCTGCCGCGATCCCGACGGGCCGAACCGGGCCGTGACGGGTTTCCTGCTCGGATGCATGGAAAACGGGGCGCGGGTCTCCTGCCAGCTTTGGACGGAGAAGGGCCGTGTCGCGGCCCTGCTCACGAACGGCGGCCCCCGGCTGGAGGCCGCGGAGGAGGACTGCCCTGCCTTGCGCCCGCTCCGGGAACGGCTGAGCATAAGGAGGGCCCCGGCGAGGCTCCGGACGGCGGAGGGCCGCCTGGTCGTGTCCTTCAAGCCTGCGGGCAACGCCCCGCCGGAGCCGCCGTTGGACTTGCCGACTGAAGCCCTTTCGAGCTTCAGGGTGCTCGAGGGCCCTATCGTTGCCAACACCATGCTCCTAATGAGGGTCGTAGGCCGTCCTGGCATGCTCGTGAGAAAGTCGCTCCTGCCCGCGCTCCTTTGGACGGAGGGCACAAGGCTCCGTATGGCCGGCGCCAGGACCCTCGCTTCAGACATCGGAGCCCGTCTCCCGCGTTCTAGACGCTCCGAGGGCGCGAACTGGAGCAGGACCCTCACTTACGACGCAAACGAGGTCTGGAACAAAACCGCCGCCGAGGCCGAAGTCAAGGTCAAGGCCAAGGTCAAGGGGTCGGACGGGCACGGAATCCACGCCGGGTCCGCAAGCGGGCCCGGAAACGGGACGCACTGCGAGGACGCAAGCGGGCCCGGAAACGGGACGCACTGCGAGGACGCAAGCGGGCCCGGAAACGGGACGCACTGCGAG
>JAIRZX010000545.1 GCA_031267005.1 Deltaproteobacteria bacterium | reverse complement strand
ACAAGGATTTAAAAAAGACCTGGGACGAGAAACTGTTCTGGGAGACGGTAGAGCGCGAAGGCAAGACCATTCACGTAGCGGGTTGCTGACTTTAACTCGCCTGTGCCGCCATGCCCGGCACAGCCGTTGGGGAGTTGCGGGCGCCACCTTCAGGACGGGAAGAAAATCTGGGTTCCTTCACCCTCCCCCCCCGTACCTGTGCGGCATCCCCGCCCGAAGGAGGCCGAGCAGGCTTCCGAGGCCGTATCGAGGGCCGCTGCCGCGCCGGGGAGGTCCCCCGAGACGAATTTTTGGGTCTTCACAACAATGCATGTCCGGGGGGGGCAGAGCCTGCGGGATTAAATTGAATTTGATAAAATAACTTTGATGTAACACCTTAGAAAACTAAGAGTTTTATTAATTTCGGTTTAATAAATTCATTAAATCTGGTTTTTTTGGCAAAACGGCTTCTGGTACACACCTTTCAAACTAAATATCAACATATAGCCCAACATCTTGTGGTATCCGATCGGGGGGGATGGACGGGAAAGAGCCTGGAGGAGAGTGGGCGGCATGCGGACCTGAAGGGCTAGCTGAGAAGAGCTGAGGGCTGGAAGGAAAGTGTCCGGTAGCCTGGAAGACGTTAAAAGAGAGGAGTGGGGGTCCTGTTCTTCAACAGCAATCCACATTCTAGCCGATACTGGTGACACAAGGCAGGAACTGTCTAAACTTCCTGGCCATGACCATGAACGGATACATCTTGTGTTTTGTAACTTGTTATAAAATTTTCATGTTTTGGCTAGATGTCTAACAAAAGAGATTGTGATTTACTTAAATTTTTTTGTTTGAATAAATTTATTTTTGGCATATTGCCATTGAATCTAAATATTAGAAATTGGCGGGTATTCAATTCATATACGGTATAGTCATTTCTGAGATATTATTCTAATATTTATCAGCAATGGCAATAACTATCCATTTTTGGACTGAAACTATAGTATCAGAACAAATGTGATAACCTGAAATAGTAGATGAATTCACAATTGTTGGCAAATCACCTTGTCAGATTCAGCTGAGGATAGGCATGTTCCTCTTCGGCTGAAACAGCCTGATGGCCAGAATCAAGCTCTTCAAAAGATTCAGGTCGCGGTAGCCGTAGGCCTACCCGATCTTCCGCCTGATCCTGCCGTTGATGCCCTCAAGCATCCCGGTGGAAATCATGAAGTCGTAGAAATTCAATATGTTAACGCTGTGCTTCTCAATGGTGTTGGCCGGCTTTATGATTGCCGGGTCTCCAGACTCCCTGGACGTGGTCAACCAGCTCTTGAGGGCCTCCTCCGCCTTTTCCTTCGACCCCTTAGTCCAAATCTGCCTCAAGTCTTCCTTGAGGATGTATATCGTTGCTATGGGCTTGTTGAGCTCAAGCAGCCTTTCCAGCCTGGCAATGTCACCCTTTGACGCGTCGAGGTCCTCCTTGTTCCTCAGTAGGAGGTATCTGGTTCCTATGAGGACTATCTTGCCCTCCTTAGTGGCCCTGGCGAACTCCCTGCGGCGAATGTTGTCAACAGTCATGTTGATCAGTTTCACGACGTGGAAGTGGTCTGTGACTATCTTGGCGTTCTTAAGGTGGTCCGTTACGGCCTTGGTGAAGACGGCTCCCATGTCGAGGGCCACACATTCGATACGGCTTGCCCGTATGGGTCCAAGGGCCGCCCAGAACGGCTCAAGGGCAGCCTGGGCCTTTCCCTCTCCGACGAATATCGGATCGCCGGTATCCAGATCAAGAACTATGGTCAAGAACTTGATGCGTTTGCCGATGAACAGCTCATAAATGGCTATACGGCGGAGCCCTGTCAGCGGAATGTTCGAGACCTTCTTCTCAAGCCAGTCCTTGAGGATTGAGTTGATTGTGCCCCAACTCAAACTTAAGGCAACGGACACAGCCAGGACCGACATACACATTAGGAGCTTGACGACTTCCCGGGCGAATGCCTTAGTGTAGTGCTTCTTTGGGTCAGCGATAACGAGATCTATCTGTCTCGTGATCTTGCAAGCGGAGCAATGGACTATTGGAACGTCGATCTCGAAGTTGACCGGCCTGTCCTGGTATGGATGGTGAGCCCTGAGGGTCCTCGTCTTCTTCCCCTTGTGAGTGACGTCAGGAGAGCCGCAGACAGGACACTTGACGAGATGAGGTTGAGGATTAACTATAGTTCCCGGCCTAGTTTCTAACCAGGCGAGAGGATACAACAGCTATACAAGCAAAACACATGCCATATACAACATATAGTTCGGCCTTGAGTTGGACGCGGGAGGCCTGAGGATTCGGAAGGGAAGCGCGCGGAGCCCCCGCTCTCGGCCAGGGGAGTCTCCCGGGGCGACTCGTGCGGCAGGGTTTTCGTGGGCGTTGCCGTGGCGTCCGCCGGTTCGAAGCGTGTCCGCTACGGCGTAAGGAAGGTCGCGCCACAGATCTCATGCGGTGCCGGGCGCGCATTGGAGGGGGCGAGTCTTGGGGGGGGGCTGACAGGCGGCTTAAGCGCTGGAGAGCGCCGTCTGGGAGCGTTCCGCGCGGACAGGCCCCTTTCCGGGGGGGGGAGGGCTGTGTTCTTGGGGGCTCGCGACGACGGGCGCGATCCATTGCGGCGCGTTGAGCCAGGCGTAGCCGATGCGCCGGATTGTCTATCCCGGCACTTTTGCACCATCCATCGGCCCCCGCCCCAGTCCGTCCCCCGGCTTCCCCGCTCGGCCCCCGCCCCAGTCCGTCCCATAGCCCCGTCCCTTCCCCAAGCCCTCCTGGGCGTACCGCGCAGCTTCCGGCCGCGAACGGAGTGCAAAAAAATTTTCAGGGGGCTCAACGCCTCGAAAGTCGGCCTTTATCCTAGCGGCAGGCGATTTGGGAGTTTTGGGCCCGAAATGCGTTCGAGCATCAAAATTCCTTGAACCATATAAAAAAACGCCGCGATCGGCCCCAAGAGATTCCAAAAATACCCAAAAACGTTGTATTGCACCAAAACATGGCTTAAATGAAGGACATTGGCGAATATCACCGATTATGCTGAGTTTGGGTATTCTGTATCTCTATTATATTATCAAATAATCTTAATATGATTATTTAGCGATATAAAATTTTATTAATACAAATTTCATGTCGTTTTAAGGGGGTTGACAGGCTTCTGGTTCGCCCCTATTATTGCAGAGTAATTAAAAGGCTTTTAGAAAGCCATTTATAAAGTTGAGGAGGCTTCAATGACAAAGATTCCTGGCAAGATGAAAACGGCCGTCATGACCGGCATAGGAAAGATAGGCTGGGAGGAGCGGCCCGTGCCAGAGCCCGGGCCGGGCGAAGTCCTCGTGAAGGTCGAGCGGGTGGGGGTCTGCGGAAGCGATCTCCATTACTTCACCGAGGGCAGGATCGGCCCTTATATAGTCGAGTACCCGTTCGTGCTGGGCCACGAGGCCGGAGGCAAGGTGGCGAAGCTGGGGCCGGGGGTAAAGGGCCTGGCCTTGGGCGACACCGTGGCCCTGGAGCCAGGCAGGGCCTGCGGGAGATGCGCCTTCTGCGCTTCCGGAAGGTACCACCTGTGCCCGGACGTCCAGTTCTTCGCGACGCCCCCGGTGGACGGGGTTTTCTCCGAGTACGTCGCGCATCCCGAATCGCTTTCGTTCAAGGTGCCCGCCCCCATGGACAGCCTGGACGCGGCGCTCATAGAGCCCCTGGCGGTGGGGTTCCACGCAGCGGGGCAGGGCGGGGCCGTCTTGGGCCAGAAGGCGGCGGTCTTCGGGACCGGTTGCATCGGGCTCATGTCCCTTTTGGCGCTGAAGGCCCGCGGCCTGGCGGGGGTGGCCGTCTCGGACGTGATGCCCAAAAGGCTCGAAAAGGCCCTCTCGCTCGGCGCCTCCCACGCCGTGAACGGCGCCGAGGAGGATTTCGCGGAGGCCAGCCTTCGGATAACCGGCGGCGAGGGCTGGGATCTCGTGATAGAGACCTCCGGCAACGAGAAGGCGGCCAGGCTTGCCATAGAGACCGCCAGGAAGGGCGCGACCTTGGTGCTCGTAGGCTACGGGCCCTCCGGGGAGATGACCCTCCCCATGAGCCTGGCGCTGGACAAGGAGCTCACCTTCAAGACCGTGTTCCGGTACCACCACATATACCCCATGGCGATCGAGTCCGTGGCCTCGGGTTCCATCAGGCCTCGGGACGTGGCGACCCACGTTTTCGAGTTCGACGACCTCCAGAACGCCCTTGACCAGTCCGTCTCCAACAAGGCGGAGGTGGTGAAGTCGGTCATCAGGATCGCCTGAACCCCGGGCCCGGAAGTTCGCCTGAACCCCGGGCAGGGACGTTCGCCCGGGACCCAGGGCCCGGAAGAACGCCCGGGCCGCCGGGACTGGCAAGAAACAAGGAAATTAAACCGGTAACCTTAAACCCTTAACCAGAAGACCGAATCCCGACCGAAGGGGGCCGGCTCCGGCCCCTTTCCGAAACTACAAATCCTGTCCCCGGCGGAGGGTGGCCGTCTTTTCGGCCCCCGCCGACCGTTAGCCGCTGCCTCAAGCGCCCCTCCGCCCTGCCCGGCAACGTCCCGGAACCCGGGCCGGGCGGAGGGGGCGCCCGGGGCGAACCAAACGCGCTCCCCCCCGTCCGCCGTTCAGGGACCGCGGGGGGCCGGATCCGGCCGGATCCAAGGAGAAAACCGTGAAGTCCCCTCTTAACCTGACGCTGGCCGCCGCCTTCGCGGCCGCCGCCCTGACGCTGTCCGCCTGCGGCGAGAGCCAGCCGCCCCCGGCCCAGGCCCCTCCCGCTCCCCCAGCCGTCTCCTCCGAAGCGCCCTCAGCTGGCTCGCAGCCGGCCGCGCCGGCCGACGCGGCCGCCCCGGGCGACGCCGCCGCGCCGGCCGACGCCGGGGCCTCGGGCGATCCCGCCGCTGCGGGGGCGGCCGAGGGCGCCAGGGTGGTCCGTCCCATGAAGGTGGGCATGACCGTCCAGGATCTCTCGAACCAGCTCTGGGCCGGGGCCTGCGACGCGCTGGACAAGCTGGTCGTGTCCAACGGCGGCGACTTCACCTACCTCGACTGCAAGTCGAACGTCTCCGCCCAGGTCGGGCAGATCGAGAACTTCGTGGCGAGCGGGGTGGACATCATAGTGATCCAGCCCGCCGAAGCCAACGCGGTGGAGGCGCCCCTGGCAGCCGCCCGGGCCAAGGGCATCAAGGTCTATTGCTGGGACGAGGACATCGAGAACGCGGATCTTTCCTGGCTCATCGACAACTACGAGCTGGGCCGCATGATAGGCAAGGCCGCCGCCGAATGGATCAAGGACAAGTACGACGGCAAGGCCGAGGTGGCAATCCTTGACTACCCCCAGCTCGAGATCCTCTTAAAGCGCGGCAACGGCATAGCCGACGCCATAACCGAGTACGCACCCGAGGCGACCGTGGTCGCCCGCGACTCCGCCATCAACCCCACCGAGGGCATGTCCAAGACCGAGACCTTCCTCCAGGGGCACCCCGGCATCCGCGTGGTGGCGGCCATAGGAGGCGGAGGGGCCATTGGCGCCAACGAGGCGGTGAAGGGATCCGGCAAGCCCGTGGAGGAGTTCGGGATTTTCGCGGCCGACGCCACCCCCGAGGAGCTGGAGGCCATGAAGAACAACGAGGCCGTGCGCTTCAGCATCCTCATCACCGGCACGCCCAAGGAGATAGGCGCCGAGATCTACCGCTACCTGACCTTGATGTACGACGGCAAGCCCGTCGACAGGAAGGTCTACCGCGAGCTCATCCCGGTGACCCAGGACAACTACCAGAACTACATCGGCAAGTAGGCCGGATTGCAGGGCGAAGGCCCGGGCCGCGAAACCCGGGCAATTCGCCTTGGACGCCGGACCCGGAACGCTTGAGCTGTAACGTGTGATCTGTAACGCTTAACTCGTAACGCATAACTTGTAACCTGTAGCGCTTAACCAGTGACCCATAATCATTATCACGTAACCTGTAACGCGTAACTATTAACCTGTAACGCGTAACCCTTAACTCGAAACACGTAACCCTTAAGCTGTAACGCGTAAAATTTAACTTGTAAGGCGTAACACTTAACCCGAAACGCGTAACCCGTAACCCGTAACCCGAAACGCGTAACCCGTAACTCGTGACGCTTAACCCTTAACCTCAGACTTGCCGGGCCCCGGGCCAGAGAGGCCGCCGCGCCGCAAGGCGCAAGCGCGGCCCCTCAGGCCCGAGCCCCTTCGCCGGCCACGCCGCTTGCCCCAACCAAACGGCGGAGAGCCCTGGCGCACCCCCTTGCGGGGCGGCGGCGGGGATCGGCTGCGCTTAACCCGGATTTCACATGAACAAGATTAAAATACCGCCTGGCGCTGGCAAAGAGAATTCGAGCGAGCTTGGTTGCGCCCCGCAGGGGGGCGCCCGCCGCCCGGACGCTTCCGTTCCGCCCTTCGGCGCTCCCGGCTCCGGCCCAGTTCCGGAAGACACTCCCGACGGATCGGCCACCGAGGCCCCTTCCTCCGCGGCTCCGTCCTACGAGGCCCCTCCCTCCGAGGTCTCGGCCGCCGCGCCCCTGGCCTTCCCCGTTTCCGGCGGGCCGACCCCCGCGCCGGAGGACTGCATCCTCGCGCTCTCGGGGATAGTGAAGATCTACCCCGGCGTTCGGGCCCTGGACGGGGTCTCGCTTTCCGTAAGGCGAGGCGAGATCCACGGGTTAGTGGGGGAGAACGGCGCGGGCAAGTCCACCCTGATCAAGACCGTCTCGGGGGCCATAAGGCCCGACTCGGGGGCGATCGCCGTGGACGGCAAGGAGTTCGCGAGCCTCACGCCCAAGGAGTCCGAGGAGCTGGGGATTTCCGTCATCTACCAGGAGTTCAACCTGGCCCCGAACCTGTCCGCCGCGGAGAACATCTTCCTGGGGCGGCCTTTAAGGCGATGGATAACCGTAGACCACGCGGCCATGGCCGCCAAGGCCGCCGAGCTCTTCGCCTGGCTCGGGGTGGACATCGACCCGTACGAGGAGGTCTCCCGGCTGTCGGTGGGCTACCAGCAGATAGTGGAGATAGCCAAGGCCGTGAGCCGCAACGCGCGGCTCCTCATCATGGACGAGCCCTCGGCCCCGCTCACCAGCGCCGAGACGGACAGGATGCTCGGCATGGCCCGGGCGTTGAGGGACCGGGGCTGCACCATAGTGTACATCTCCCACCGCCTGGACGAGATATTCAGCCTCTGCGACCGGGTGACCGTGCTGCGGGACGGGGGGAAGATAGCCACCCTCCCCATCTCGGAAACCGACGTGCCGCGCCTGGTTTCGCTCATGGTCGGCCGCGAGATGAAGGAGACCTTCCCCCCCAGGGAGAGGAAGGTTACGGACGAGGTGGTCCTGGAGGCGAAGGACTTGAAGGGCAACGGCGTCAAGGGCGTGAGCTTCCAGGCCCGCAGGGGGGAGATTTTGGGTTTCGGCGGGCTGGTGGGTTCCGGACGCAGCGAGACCGCCCAGCTCCTCTTCGGGGCGAGGCGCCCCGACTCGGGGGAGATCATCCTGAACGGGGCGAAGGCGGACTTCAAGAGCGCAGGGGACGCCGTGGACGCGGGGGTGGCCCTCGTTCCAGAGGACCGGAAGAGGGAAGGGCTTCTGCTCGACGCGGCGGTGGAGGAGAACATCTCGCTCGCCGTGCTCCCAAGGATCTCCAGGGGGCCGGTGGTCTCCCGCTCGAAGGAGAAAGCGCTCGCCTCGTCCTTCATCGCTAGCCTGCGCATAAAGACCCCGTCGGCCTCGGTCGCCGCGGGGAGCCTTTCCGGCGGCAACCAGCAGAAGGTGGTCCTCTCCAAGTGGCTGGCCTCCGAGCCCAAGGTGATAATCTTGGACGAGCCCACTCGGGGGGTGGACGTCGGGGCCAAGTACGAGATCTACAAGCTCATAGGCACTTTCGTGGAGGAGGGGAGGACCGTGATACTCATCTCCTCGGAGATGGAGGAGCTTATAGGGCTTTCGGACCGGATCCTCGTGATGAGCGAGGGCCGGCAGACCGGCATCCTGGAGCGGTCCGAGTTCAGCCAGGAGCGCGTGATGGAGCTCGCCTCCAACGTGGGGCACCGGGGCGGCGAGCCCGGGCGCCTGCGCGGGGCGGGGGAAGGCGGTGGCCTGCAATGACTGGAAAACCCTCGAAGACGAAGTCCGAATTCCTTATGGGCCTTGGCCGCCGGCTTGGCATCTACGCGATACTCCTGGCCCTCGTGGTCTTCTTCGCGGTCAAGAGCCCCAACTTCCTCACGTCCACCAACATCTTCAACCTGGCCCGCCAGGTGTCGATGCTGGGCATCGCCGCGGTCGGCATGACGGTGGTCCTCCTCCTGGGCGGCATCGATCTCTCCATCGGCTCCCAAGTGACTCTCGTGAACATCGTATGCGCCTGGCTGATGGTGAAGGGCGGCTGGCACCCGGCGGCGGCAGTGGCCGCGGCCCTGGGGATGTCCACCGCGGTGGGCTTCGTGAACGGCTGGTCCGTGGCGAACCTCCGCATGCCCGCGATCATCGTGACCCTGGGCACCATGACGATCCTGGAAGGCGTCGCCTACATAGTGTGCGGGGGCATACCCATCTTCGGGTTCCCCAAGTCGTTTTCCTTCCTCGGCCAGGGATACCTGGGGCCGGTGCCGGTCCCGGTCATCATCATGGCAGCGGTCCTCTTGGCGGGCTCGTTCCTCTTGAACCGCACTTACTTCGGTCGCTACTTCTACGCCGTGGGAGGCAACGAGGAGGCCTCCAAGCTCTCCGGAATCAGCGTCAAGAAGGTCAAGTACCTCGCCTACACCCTGTCGGGCTTCTTCGCCGGCGCGGCGGGGGTCGTGATGCTCTCCCGCACCAACTCGGGCCAGCCCATAGCGGGCAAGGGCTTCGAGTTCGACGTCCTGACCGCCGCCGTCCTGGGCGGCGTCTCCATCAACGGGGGCTACGGCAAGATCAACAACGTCGTGGCCGGGGTGTTCATCATAGGCGTCCTTTCCAACGGCATGGTGCTCTTGGGAGTGAACCAGTACGTCCAGATGGTAACCAAGGGGGCCGTGCTCTTCGCCGCCGTGGCCTTCGACTGCCTCCAGAAGAGCGGGGCCTTGGGCGAGTTCAAGAAGTCGCTGGCCAGGATGTTCGCCAAGGCGTGACGCGGGCCCGGCCTGACCAGGGACCGGCCTAAACGATGGCCGGCCGGAACGGGGCCCGGCCGGAGGGGCTTGTCCTGACAGCCAGGCCTTATGGTTCCAGCTCCCGGGCCCCTAAGCCTCGGCTTCGGCGCCCCGGCCGGGGCAAGGCCCCGGGCCCCGGGATTCCTGCCGGACCGCGCGGCCCCCGCAAAGGAGGAAACATGTTCGACATAACCGCCCTGGGGGAGATCCTTATCGACTTCACCCCGGGGGGCGAGACCGCGGACGGGTTCCGGCTGTTCATCCGGAACCCCGGCGGGGCCCCCGCCAACCTCCTGTGCCAGGCGGCCGCCTGCGGGGCCAGGACCGCCTTCATAGGGAAGGCGGGGAAGGACGAGTTCGGCGCCTACCTCTTGGAGACGCTGGAGCGCCGCGGCGTCGACTGCTCAGGGATGCGCTTCGACCCGAAGGTGGGGACCACGCTGGCCTTCGTGCATCTGGCGGAAGGCGGGGAGAGGAGCTTCAGCTTCTACCGGGATCCGGGGGCAGACGCGACCCTGTCCCCCGGGGAGGTCGATTTGGGGCTCGTGGCCCGCTCCAAGGTCTTCCACTTCGGTTCCCTGTCCCTCACCCACGGGCCGTGCCGCGCCTCCACCCTGGCGGCGCTTTCCGAGGCGAAGGCCAATGGCGTTACGGTCAGCTTCGATCCCAACTGGAGGCCTTTGCTCTGGGACGGGCCGGAGGCCTTCAGGGACCGGGCGCTCCCGCTTCTGGACCGCGTGGACGTGCTGAAGGTCTCCGAGACCGAGGCCGAGATCCTCTCCGGGGCGGCAGGCGGTACCTTCGAGGCGGCGGGGCGGCTCCGCGCGATGGGGCCGAGGGTCGTCCTGATCTCCCTGGGAAGCCGGGGCGCCAGGATCTCGGCCCCGGGCCTGGAGGCCTTCTGCCCGCCCTACCCGGTCGAGCCCGTGGACACGACAGGGGCCGGGGACTGTTTCCACGGCGCCTTCCTCGCTTCCCTGTGCCTTTCGGGAGGAACGCTGGACGGCCAGAAGCCCGACGACTGGAAGAGGCATCTGGCCCTGGCCGCCGCTGCCGGGGCGCTCGCCACCACCCGCAAGGGAGGCATGGGGGCCGCCGGCCCCTTCGAAGAGGCCGCCAAGGCGGCCGAGGATCTCGTCCCGCTGGTGGCCTTGCGCGAGTAGGCCTCCGTCCCTCGCGCCGGACGGCGCGCGCCTCTCGCGCGGAAGGAGCGTCGCTGCGGCGGCGGGGGGGCGAGGCTTAGTGAGGCTTGGAGGGGCCTGAAGCGCCCGGAGCGGTCGGAGCCCCCGGAGCTGGAGAGGCTGCAGGATCGGCCTTAGCGGTCAGAGTGGCAGGAACCCCCGTATCTGCAGGGTCCGCCGGAGCGGCCATAGGGGACGGGGAGCGGCCATGGAGTTGCGGAATGGCCATCCGAAGCCCGTCCGGAAGTGCGCCCGGAAGGAAGGGGATCTTTTAAGTGCTCGAAGCGGAAGCCGTATCTCTCGCGCCCGCATGGAGTGCCCCGCGGGGGCTTCGGGGCCCGTCTCGCGGACTGGCTCCGGGAGGGGGAGTGCGCCAAAGGGTAGCGACGTAGCGACGGGTTTCGGCCGGAGGGTTCCCGGCCGTGACGCCAGGCGCGGCGGGCGGCGGACAGGCCGCAAGCAGCGCGGGCGAAGCCGGGCGGGGCGGGCTTGACATGCCTTCCCCGCGCCGCCCGGCACGGGCCGCCCTTCCCGCGCCCGTAAGCGAGCGGGCCGGGGCGGCCGTTCTGTTGCCGCAAGGGATCCGCGATCCGAATGGCGCCGTTTGCCAGGCGGAGGCAGGAGGGCGCGGAGCGCTGGGAGCGGAGCCAAGCCAAGCCGCCGTCACGGCATTAAGGCGGCGCCTCTTGCGGGAAAAGCTCCGACGGCTCAAAGGCCCGAATGCTCCAAACCCGAAGGGTCAAAGCCACGAAGGGGCCTAAGCCCCGGAGTGCCTAAGCCCGGGAGTGCCTAAGCCCCGGAGGGTCAAAGCCCCGGAGGGCCTAAGCACCGAATGGCCAAGGAACTGAAGCCTCAAGGAGCCTAAGCCAAGACAGGCGTTTTTTCCGACCTGATCCTGATGCTTTCCGGCGCTAGATGCTGTCCCTTATGGGTTTACGGAATATTGCGATTAACTGGGCTTGCCGGACGAAGACAGCCTGGAATTCGTGTCCCCTGATCGCTGTAGTTCCGAAGCCGCGTCCGCCTGCAACCCGCGAGGGCCGGGCGCCCCGTCTGGGGGTCCGTTGCGGAAGGCCGCGGAAGGACCGGGCTTTACAGCAATAACGGTATCGGCTATAAGAATTTTTCCGGACACCCGAGTTGGTCGTGATACCTTTATCGGCCTTCCCGCAGCGGCGCCCCAGGCGTGCCCGGCCGGGGGCATGTTAGGCGCCGCTGGTTTTCCGCGCGGCTGCGGCCCTCCTCGGGGGCGTTCGGGGCGGACCTCGCCGCGGGACTTTTTTCGCCGTCGGCAGCAGGCAGGCGGAGATCCTGGGAGCCTCCCTATGGCCATAAGCGCCATGGACGTTAAAAGACTTAACCGCGAGGATCTCTTCAGGGCGGTTGTGAAGCGCGGGCGCGCCGCGCGGGCCGAACTCGCGTCGATGCTGGGCGTGAGCCTTCCCACCGTGGCGAGGCTGGTCCGCGAGCTTTCCGACATGGGGCTGGTGGAGGGCGCGGGGGAACTCCCCTCGACCGGCGGGCGCAAGGCGGCAGCGGTGTCGGCGGCCCCCGACGCGCGCTTCGCCGTGGGGGTGGACGTCACGCGCAACCACCTTTCCATGGCGGCGGTGAACCTCAAAGGCGAACTCAAGGCCCACGAGAGGCCGGTGTTGAAATACGAGCCCACGGATGCCTGGCGCGAGGAGGCGGGCGCCGTCGCCCGCGGCTTCATGGAAGGGGCCGGGGTGGCGCCAGAGCGTTGCGCCGGGGTAGGCATATCGCTTCCGGGAATCATTTCGGAGGACGGGACGGAGCTTTTGAGATCCCACGTCCTGGACGTGAGGAAGCCCGCGAGGATAACGCTCCCGCTGGACCCCGCCCTCCCCCAGAGGCTCTTCAACGACGCCTCGGCCGGGTGCCTGACGGAGCTGTGGGGCCAGGAGGAGCCGGGGAGCTTCTTCTACCTGTCGCTCAGCAACAGCGTGGGCGGGGCCCTGGTAATAGACGGACGCATGGTGCCGGGGGACAACCAGCGCTCGGGGGAGGCGGGGCACGTGTGCCTGCGCCCGGCCGGGACCCGTTGCTACTGCGGCAAGGACGGGCACTACGACCTCTACGGGAGCGCCCTGAACTTGGCGGATCCGGCCGGGGGGCGCCTGGAGGACTTCTTCGAGAGGGCCGAAGCCGGGGAGAAGGCCTTCGAGAGGACGCTGTCGCAGTACCTGTCCAGCCTGGCGCTCATGTGCGTGAATCTCCGCATGCTGCTGGACTGCGGGATAGTCCTGGGCGGATACGTGGGCGGCTTCCTCGGCCCGCACCTCCCCAGGCTCCGGGCCAGGGCCGCGGCCCTGGACGCCTTCCAGAACAACGCCGACTACCTGAGGCTCGCCAGGAGGAAGATGGAAGGGGCGGCCGCGGGCGCGGCGCTCCACTACATCGAGGAGTTCATCAGGGGGGTGTGAGGCGCGGGGGGAGAGCTTGCGGACGGCCTGGCGGAGAGGCTTGCCGTTGGCCTGGCGCAACCGCGCCGGCTTTCCGGGGAAAGGCGGTCGTGCCCAGGCGCTTGCGGCCTTGGGCTGTGAGCCTGGGGCTTGGGGCTTGGGACCTGGAACCTGGAGCTTGGGGCCAGTGACCCGGCCCCTGGAACCTTTGGCCTGGGCCAAGGGCCTGGAGCCCAGGGCATGGACCCTGTAACCGAGCGACTGATTCAGGCCGCGCCGCACGGGCTACCGGGCAAGTTCCTGAAGACCGGGCGGCGGCGCCGACGGCCGGGGCCGGGCCATCGGACGGCTGAGTCCGGGACGGAAGCCCGGGGCGCTCGAGGCCCGGCGCCCCTCCGGCTGCCCCCCTCCGCCTCCCGCCCCCTCCCCTTGCCTGTTCGCCGCTCCTTCTAAAGCCGTCCCCGAAATGCTAGAATAGGCCCTCGTTCCCGCTGGAATGCCCCCCTCCCGCCCGGCCAGGGCGCGGCCAGAGGGGGTGAAGGGAGCCTGGGAGGGCCCTCATGAGCAAAGCCAAAACCACCGAGGCGCGGTTAGCGTACTGCGGTCTGCAGCTGGCGAACCTGGAGAAGCAGGACGTCCCCGCCCAGGCGGCGGCCATGGGCCTCGAGCTGGACGAGACCGGCAAGATGGCCAAGGCCCATTTCCTGGGAAGGGACTACCTTATCGGCAACTCGGGCGTGACCGACCCTTCCGGGCAGAACGTCACGGTGGACACGCAAAGCGTCCTCGCCCACTACCTGTCCTCCAAGGGCAGGGGCGACGTCTCCCAGGAGTTCGTGCCCATCGGGAGGCTCACCGGCATCGCCTCCGGGGCCTCGTCCGGCACGAGCCCCAGCGACCAGATCTTCAAGCCTCTCTCCGACAAGTTCGGGGCCGACTACGAGGCCTTCAAGAAGGCCGCCCTGGAGCTGGGGGCCAAGCACGTCGGCCTGAGCCAGGCCGGGGCGCAGTCCTTCCTGTTCGACGGGCTCCCAAAACTCCCTGTCAGGGCGGAGTTCTTCGAGGCCGACGAGGAATTCGACGCCGAGATAAGGATCCTTTTCAGCTCGAACGCCACGGTCTTCGTGATGTACGAGATCCTGGAGCTCACGATCATGAGCCTGGTGGTTGCCTTGCTCATGACTGCCGGGCTCATCGGCTGCCCCGAGGACTGCCAGGCCAGCTTCATCTGAAGGGCGGGGAAGGGGGGCTCGGCGCGGAAGGAAGGGGAACTGGCCTCGGCGTCGTTGGACCCGGAAGGGGTTTTGGCGAGGAATGAACAGGAACTGGCCTCGGCGTCGCTGGACCCGGAAGTGGTTTTGGCGCCGAAGGACCCGGAAGGCGCCAAGTCCCTCTCCGTCCTCCCCCCGGAAGGCTGAGGCGGGGCGGGGGCGGTGCCGAGAGGCGGAAACCCGCGCCGGGCCGCGCCTCGTTCCCGGAGGCCCTGGACTCGTTCCCGAAGGCCCGAGCGCCTCAGTCCAGGACCCCCGCCCCCCTAAGGGCCGCGAGGACCTCGGCGAGCGGGAGGCCTATGACGTTGGAGTAGCTTCCCTCCACCGACTCCACCAGGACGGCCCCCATAGGGCCCTGGATGGCGTAGGCCCCCGCCTTGTCCAGGGGGTCGCCGGTGGCCACGTAGGCCTCTATCTCGCCGGGCGCGAGGCGCCTGATTTTAACTGTCGTGGAGGCAAGGCCCTCCGTGACGGAGGCGGCGGTCATCACGCAGAAGGCCGTCAAGACCTCGTGGGCCTTTCCCGAGATGGAAGCGAGCATCCTCGCCGCGTCCTCCTGGTCCCTGGGCTTCCCGAGCATGCGGCCTTCCAGGAGGACGGCGGTGTCCGCCGCGAGCGCCGCGGCGCCGGGCAGGGAGCCTATCTCCCCCCAGACGGCCTCGGCCTTGGCCCGCGCCAGCCGGGCGACGCAGTCCCTGCGGCCCTCTCCCGGCAAGGGGCTCTCGTCCACGTCCGCGGGCTTCAAGACGAATGGCACTCCCGCCATTTGCAGGATCTCCCTGCGGCGGGGGGACGCGGAGGCGAGGTACAGCGTCATCGGGCGGCCGCAGGCGTCGGCGCCCGGTCGGAGGTCCCGCCGGGAGCTCCTTCGCCCTTCGCCTCCAGCCCGAAGAAGCCCAAGGCGTTTGCCGTGGTGAGATCCGCCGCCTCGGAGGCGGTCATGCCCAGGATCCTGCCGAGCTCCTCCAGAAGGTAAGGGAGGTAAGACGGCTCGTTGCGGCGGCTCCGGCGGGGGACGGGGGCCAGGTAGGGGGCGTCTGTCTCGACGAGGATCCTGTCCCTGGGTATCATGGCGGCTGCCTCCCTCATCGGGGCGGCGTTCTTGTAGGTCAACACCCCCGGAAGCGAGAGGAAGCAGCCGAGCTCCAGGTAGCCTTCCGCCTCCTCCGGGCCCGAGGTGAAGCAGTGGATGAGGACGCCCGAGAGGCCCTCCCGGAACTCGGCCAAAATCTCCCTGGTCTCCTCGTACGCGTCCCTGGTGTGGATGACCACCGGCTTGCCGGACCCCGTCGCCGCCTCAAGGAGGCTGCGGAACGCCTTCAGCTGGACGTCCCTGGGGGAGTGGTACCTGAAGAAGTCCAGGCCTATCTCGCCTATGGCCACGATCAGGGGGTCACGGGCGAGCTCCATAAGCCTGCCGGGGTCTTCGGGGCCGAGCAGCTGGGATTCGTGGGGGTGCCAGCCGGCGGCGGCGTAGTGGCCCGGGGTCCTCCGCGAGAGTGCAAGGGCAACACGGGAGCTTTCGAAGTCCAGCCCCACGTTTACGATGCGGGTTACCCCGGCATCGGCGGCGCGGCGGAGCACGTCTTCGCGGTCCTCGTCGAAGTCGTCCAAGAAGATGTGGGCGTGGCTGTCAAAAATTTCCATGTCCGCTATTATAAAGGATTACCAGCCGGAATCCAGCCCCTTGCCAGCCCGTTGGTGATTTTAGACTGGCGGGGCCGTTGTTTTTTCCGTGAAAAGCGATTCATGAGGCGTTTTCCAAGGCAGGTCCAAGTCCAAGTCCAAGTCCAAGGCCAGGGCCAGGGCCAGGGCCAGGGCCAGGGCCAGGTCCAAGTCCAAGTCCAAGGCCAGGGCCAGGGCCAGGGCCAGGGCCAGGGCCAGGGCCAGGGCCA
>JAIRZX010000519.1 GCA_031267005.1 Deltaproteobacteria bacterium | reverse complement strand
CTGGCCGCGCTCGACGTCGTCGCGCTTGGTGCCCCTGAGCAGGAGTCCCAGGTTGTCGCCGGCCTGCCCCTGGTCCAGGAGCTTGTGGAACATCTCGACGCCGGTGACGACGGTCTTCTGGGGCTTGCGGAGGCCCAGGATGTCGACCTCGTCCCCGACCTTGATGATGCCGCGCTCGACCCTGCCCGTCACGACGGTGCCGCGGCCGGAGATCGAGAAGACGTCCTCGACGTTCATGAGGAAGGGCTTGTCCACGTCGCGCACGGGCTCGGGGATGAACTCGTCGACCGCGTCCATGAGCTCCAAAACCGGGCGGCACTTCTCGCAGTCGCGGGAGCCGCAGCCGCACTCCAGGGCCTTCAGGGCGGAGCCGCGGATGATGGGCGTCTTGTCGCCGGGGAAGCCGTTCTTGTCCAGGAGTTCGCGGAGCTCGAGCTCGACGAGCTCCAGGAGCTCGTCGTCGTTCACCATGTCGCACTTGTTCAGGAACACGACGATGTAGGGGACGCCGACCTGGCGGGCCAGGAGGATGTGCTCGCGGGTCTGGGGCATGGCCCCGTCGTCCGCGCCGACCACCAGGATGGCGCCGTCCATCTGGGCCGCGCCCGTGATCATGTTCTTGATGTAGTCAGCGTGTCCGGGGCAGTCGACGTGGGCGTAGTGGCGCTTCTCCGTCTCGTACTCCACGTGGGCGGTCGAGATGGTGATGCCCCTGGCCTTCTCCTCGGGCGCCTTGTCGATCTCGTCGAAGGAGACGTAGTTCGCGCCGCCGTGCTTGGACAGGACCAGGGTGATGGCGGCGGTCAGGGTAGTCTTGCCGTGGTCGATGTGGCCGATGGTGCCTACGTTCACGTGCGGCTTGTTGCGGTCGAATTTCTTCTTGGCCATTTGGTTTGCCTCCAAAGCAAAAGGCTGATGATTTAGCGGCGCGCGGCGCGCCCGGCGGCGGGGCCGCCCCGCGCGTCTTTCTGCCTCTCCCTCTCCTGCACGAGCGCCTGGGCCGCCCCCTCAGGGAGTTCCTGGTACTTTCCGAACTGCATGGAGAAGACCGCGCGGCCCTGGGTGCGGCCGCGGAGCTCGGTCGAGTAGCCGAACATGTTGGCCAGCGGGACCTCCCCCTTGATGACCTGTATCCTGCCCCTGGCCTCCTGGGAGACGACGCGCCCCCGGCGGGAGCTGACGTCCCTTATGACGTCCCCGGTGTAGTCGTCGGGGGTGACTATCTCGAGATCCATGACCGGCTCCAGGATGACGGAGCCCCCCGTCCTCAAGCCCTCCTTGAGGCCGATGGAGCCCGCGGTGGCGAAGGCCATCTCGCTGGAGTCCACCTCGTGGAAGGAGCCGTCGAAGAGCGTGACCTTCAGGTCCGTCACCGGGAACCCGGCCCGGACCCCGCCGCGGCGGCAGGCGTCCGTGACGCCCTCGCCCACGGAGTTGTGGTATTCCTTGGGCACCGTGCCGCCCACGACCGAAGCCTCGTAAACCAGCCCGGATCCGGGCGGCAGGGGCTCAAGGCGGAGCTCCACCACCGCGTATTGGCCGTGGCCGCCCGTCTGCTTGATGTGGCGGCCTTCGGCCTCCACTGCCTTGGTGATGGTCTCCCGGTAAGCGACCTGGGGGGCGCCCAGGTTCACCTGGAGCTTGAACTCGCGGCGGAGGCGCTCGGCCAGGATCTCCAGGTGGAGCTCCCCCATGCCGCTCATGACCGTCTCGGCGGTCTCGGGGTCGGTGCGGACCCGGAAGCTGGGGTCCTCGGCGGCGAGCTTGGAGAGGGCCGCGGAGAGCTTGTCCTGGTCGTCCTTGTTGCGCACGGTGACGGCCGAGTGGATGACGGGCTCGGGGATTACCATGTTCCCCAGGACGATGGGCCTGGCCTCGGAGCACAGGGTGTCGCCGGTGGCGGAGTTCTTGAGCCCCACCGCGGCCACTATGTCGCCCGCGGCGGCCTCCTTTATCTCCTCGCGCTTGTTGGCGTGCATCTTCAAAAGCCTGCCGACGCGCTCGCGCGTGCCCTTGACCGAGTTGTAAACCTGGTCGCCGGTCTTGACCGCGCCGGAATAGACCCTGAGGAAGGTGAGGTGCCCGGCGTAGGCGTCGTTCCAGAGCTTGAATGCCAGCGCGGAGAACGGCTCGGCCGCGTCGGCGCGTCGGGTCTCCTCGCCCCCCTTGGGGCTCGCGCCGCTTACGGGGAGGATGTCCAAAGGCGAGGGCAGGTAGTCGACCACGGCGTCCAGGAGCGGCTGGACGCCCTTGTTCTTGAAAGCGCTCCCCAGAAGGACTGGGACGCACTTGAGTTCCAGCGTGCCCCGGCGGATTATCGCGCGGAGCCTCGCGGAGTCGACCTCGCGCCCCTCCAGGAAGTCCTCTACCAGGGTCTCGTCCACGTCCGCCAGGAGCTCCACCATGCCGGCGCGGGCCGCGGCGGCCTCCTCGGCCATCTCGGCGGGAACGGGCTCCTCCCTTATCGCCTGGGGCTCGCGGGGGTCGCGGGAGTAGTAGTAGGCCTTCATCTCAAGGAGGTCCACCACGCCCTCGAACTTTTCCTCGCGGCCTATGGGGAGCTGGAGGAGGACCGGCTTGGCCAGGAGCCTCTCCCGAATCTCGCTTACGCACCTCGCGTGGTCCGCGCCCTGGCGGTCCATCTTGTTGATGAAGGCCAGCCTCGGGACCCCGTAGCGGTCGCTCTGCCGCCAGACCGTCTCGGACTGGGGCTGGACGCCCCCCACGGCGCAGAAGACGGCGACCACGCCGTCCAGGACCCTCAGGCTCCTCTCCACCTCGATGGTGAAGTCCACGTGGCCGGGGGTGTCGATGATGTTGATCCTGCACCCCCTCCAAAAGCACGTGGTGGCCGCGGAGGTGATGGTGATGCCCCTCTCCTGCTCCTGGTCCATCCAGTCCATGACGGCCTTGCCGTCGTGGACCTCCCCAATGCGCTGGGAGACCCCCGTGTAGAAAAGTATCCTTTCCGTGGTGGTGGTCTTCCCCGCGTCGATGTGGGCTATGATCCCGATGTTGCGGGTGCTGGCTATGGGGTCGGTCTTGGACAAGCTGTAACCTGGGAAGCCTTTGGGCCGAGGTCTTGGCGGGCGATAGGGGGGCCGCCGGTTTTAGGCGCCTGCGGACGGCGCGGGCCGCGGAAAGCCGCGGCCGGGGGAGCGAATTCTGTTTGCAGTAGGGGGCGGCGGGCGGGAGGCCGCAAGGCCGGGCCCGCGCTAAGCGGGGCCGGGGAAGGCCCCGGCGTTCCGGATTCCCCGCCGGGAGGCCGCTACCACCTGAAGTGCGCGAAGGCCTTGTTGGCGTCGGCCATGCGGTGGGTCTCCTCGCGCTTCTTGACGGTGGCCCCGCGTCCCTGGGACGCGTCCATTAGCTCGGCCGCGAGCTTGGCGGTCATGCCCTTCTCGCCGCGCCTCTTGGAAAAGTTGATGAGCCAGCGGATGGACAATGCCGTCCGGCGGTCCGGACGGATCTCGACGGGCACCTGGTAGGTGGAGCCGCCCACCCTCTTGCTCTTGACCTCCAGGGCGGGCCGCACCTGGTCCATTGCCTTCTCGAAGACCTTGACCGGGTCGTCGTGGGTCCGGTCCTCTATGATCCCGAAGGCGCCGTAGAGGATGCGCTCGGCGCAGCTCTTCTTGCCCCGCCTCAGAAGGTTGTTGATGAAACGGGCAACCAGCTTGCTCCCGTACTTGGGATCCGGCAGGGTCTCCCTTTTGGTGACCTCTCTGCGCCTCGGCATGGTCTCGGTTCCTCCTCTCGCCCGTCCCCGCCCTGGGCCCCGGCGGGGCCGCCGTAAGGCGCCCGCCGCGCGGCCGGCCGGTGGCCGCGGCGTCTACTTGGGGAGCTTGGCCCCGTACTTGCTCCTGCCCTGGCGGCGCTTGGCGACGCCGATGGAGTCCAGGACCCCGCGGATGATGTGGTAGCGGACGCCGGGCAGGTCCTTCACGCGGCCGCCGCGGATGAGCACCACGGAGTGCTCCTGGAGGTTGTGGCCCTCGCCCGGGATGTAGGAGGTGACCTCCATGGAGTTGGAGAGCCGAACGCGGGCGACCTTCCGCAAGGCCGAGTTCGGCTTCTTGGGGGTGGCCGTGTAGACCTTGATGCAGACGCCGCGCTTCTGCGGGCACTGCTTTAGGGCCGGCACCGTGTTTTTCTTCAGCTGGGCCTTGCGGCCCTTGCGGATGAGCTGGTTGATGGTGGGCATCTGGTTAGGGTCCCCGGGGTCCGGTTGCGTCAGGGAAAAAAAACCCCTTCTCCGGGCGTTAGCACCCTTCTGGACCCCGCCGCGGGGCCCCGGGTCTGCCAGGGAAGGAAAGGCCGGGCACTGGCCGCCCGGCTTGCGGAACATACGGGCCAGGCCCCGAGTGTACTCGGTTGCTCGGGGTCCTGGTGTTAAGCCTTAGCTTTATACCAAAACCCGAAAGCGCTTTCAAGCCCTCACGGGCAAAAAATCGCCTTCCCGGCCGAAAAAATTTGATCCGGGCCTCCGCGCCGGGCCCGGCCCCGCCGGGCCCGTCATTGCCCGTTCGGGCAAAATGACGGCCCCTCGCGCATCTTTATGTGGTCCAACGCGAAGCGGGCCCCATATATAGGAAACGGCCCGATATCACGACCCGCCTGCCCCCGGGCAGGTCTATCCCCTTTCTCCCGCCGCCGCCGACGTAGCGGAGTGCCCTTTCCACCGTCTCGAATGACACCGGCTCCGCCGAGCCCGCCCCCCCGGGCCTGATCCTCATGGCCAGGCGCCCCAAAAGGCGCCTCTTCTCCGCCAAGTGGAGCCCGGAGAAAGCTTCGAGTTCAATTAGGTACCCGCCGCTCCCCTTATATAATGGGGAAAGGGCCGGGCCCAGGCGCTTCCCGGACCCGCCGCCGCCAGGCGAAGCGTCCTGGGACTCGGAAATGGGGCCAGCGCCGCCGCGTCCCCCAGGAGGAGAGACCGGGGGCCCGGCCGGGAGATCCGAACCGCCGGGACCGCCGGAACCGACGGAAACAGCGCTCCCGTCCGGTTCGCCCGCCGGGACGGCCCCGCCGCCCGCACCCGGCAAGCTCCAGCGGGAGGCGGCCCCGGACCCCGCTCCTGCGGCCCGCCGCCCGCCCTCGGCCTCCCGGCCGGACGCCTCCCCCCCCCGGCCCCAGCCGCCCTTCTTCCCCGCAAGCCTCCCGCCGTCTTCCCCCGGCCCGGGGGAGAAAGGCTTCACCATCTCGCGTTCCAGCCGCTCCAGCCTCTCCTCCCAGAAATCCTCCTCGGCCGAGGCCAGCTCGGACCCCCGGGCCGCTCCCTCCAGGAAGCGGGGGTTAATTAGCTCGAACGCCGGGACTATCCTCCGCCTGACGCGGTTTCTCAGCATGCTCTCGTCCCGGTTTGAGGGGTCCTCGACCCAGTCCATGCCCCTGGAGCGTAGGTAACCCTCGAGCTCCCGCTTCCTGAAGCCCAAAAGCGGCCTTAGCACGCTCCCGGTCCGGGCGGGGATCCCCCTCAAGGCGCCCGGGCCCGCCCCCTTGGCTATCCTCATCAGTATAGTCTCGGCGTTGTCGTCCGCCTGGTGCGCAGTAAGGACGTACTTGGCGCGGCGCTCCTTCCGCGTCCTTTCCAGGTATTGGTATCTGGCGTAGCGCCCCGCCTCTTCCATGCCCTTGCCCCGCGAAAGGACGAGGGAAGCCAGATCCGCGCTCTCGATCCCGGCCTGGAAACCGAGCCGCGAAGCCCTGTCCCTCACGAGCTCCGCCTCCTCCCGGGAGCCGGGCCTCAGGCCGTGGTCCAGGATGGCGCAAAACACTCGGTCATGCCCCACGCACTCCTGGAGCATCCCCGCCAGGGCCATGGAATCGCCCCCGCCGGAAAGGGCCAGCACGTAACTCGTGTTTGCCCAGCCTGAATCGAGTTCGGCCAACGCCCGGGAGAACCGCTCCAGGAATGCCCCGTCCTTGCTGGGGTCCTTGTCCCCGCCCATGAATCGAACTTTCTGCCCTGCGGCCACAATGAAACTGTTACGGAATCGGTTGCCGGCCCGGAGTCCGCCGGCTCGGATTTCCCAGGGCAGGTCCGGGAAGGCGTCATGCCGTTGCGCCGGGTAGCCTGCCGCCTGCATTGAATGCCCGTGTGTTAGCCTTTGCGGATGAACCTTTCGGGAAGTCCGGCGGACCCGTGAATTCGCATGCCCTGGCCAAAAGCCCTGCGGCGGGACATCTTCGGATCCGCACCTGGGTCCAACCGCATACGGCAACTGCTATGGCATAAAACGGCATTTCACCGTTCAAAAAGGGCAAGGCATTGCCATTTTCGACAATTTGGGCGAATGCGTCTTTGGTGCAGGCATCCAAATTCCTGTCGTCTTTATCGGATACAGATGGAATTTGTGAAGCTGCATTTTGTGAAATCCCGTCATCGGGACAGACGGAGCGTTCAGATCTCGAAAATTTGTTTTCAGAAACGAAAATACCATAACCAGGCGCTTCTATAACAAGGCCAATAATGCCGCCGGACTTATTATCTTCCGCATCGGCGCCCAAATCGTCGACGAAATCAGCAAACCTGAATACCGAAAGAATAATCACGCGATAAAATGCTTCATACTCAAGATGGAGCCTGAAAGGAATAACGCTCAATATTCCTTGAAGAAGCTTTTCGGCTTTTTCGTTATCGCATCGGAAAAAACCTTCGTGAAATTCCCTGTATATTTTTGGCGTGAATCCGTCTTTTCCGCTCGAAATAGCCGACAGCGCACGTGAATTAGCGAACTCTTCCATAACTGTCATGCCTGTTTCCAGATTAGAAACAGCGAGAAAAAGTCTGGATTCCGTGCTCGGTATTCGTTGCGCGCGAACAGTAAGATCACCTGTCTGAAGCATCAGCGAGACCGGAGCGATTTTCCCGGCATCCTGGATAGATACGCTTCCGCTGAATTTGGATTTTCCATTGAAAACAGAATCGAAAATTTCGTCTTTGAGGTTCGATTTAGTGATAAAATTATTTTCACCTGTCTGGCTCCAGAAATTCCTGAATTTGCGCGTTGCAAGAAATTTTTGGAATGAAAAAGGATTAATCACATGTATACCGCCGTGCCAGCTATAGACGTCATGCCATTCGCCTATTCTGGCATTAAGCTTGCTGCCGGTTAATCCTGAACCAAATTTTTTATCTTTTTTTTGCATTCCAGAAAGGCAATCATCAAGTTTAGGCGAATGGAATCTTTGGATTTCATCAAAAGTCAAACCGCAGGCAGTCACGTATCGCGGACAGAATGATATATCTTCAAGGTTATTTAAAGCCGAAAAAAAGGATAATTGCGAAAATTTTGTTATTCCAGTTATAAAAATACGGTCAATCATTTCTTCGTAGCATTTCAGGGCTTTGCAGAACCCATGGCGCGTCTTTTGCGCGATTATAAGATTTTCCGGTTCGGCAAGATTGTTGATTATTTGCGCGTCGTATTCGTCGATCAGTTCGATTGTCCGCATCCTGTCGGCAGGCAAGCCGTCCTGCCTGCAGATCTTCCTGGTGACTAACGGGACAGTGTCAAAATTTTTAAATATATATTCGACAACCTGATAGAGACTGCCGTCCGAACTCCGTCCTGGGATGTCAATTCCCCTTTTCGGCGCGAACAAATGCAAATAACCAGAAAGTTTCTGCTCCGGCAGAGCCGGGGCGTCCCCGAAGGAATTCATGCTGATTCTAAAAACGTGCAAACGGGGCCACCAGTCTTCACCGCGTAAACCGTCGACGGCGAGTCCGGAAAACAACTCCTTCCTGCCTGCCGCAACTTCCTCAAGCGTATCGATCAGAAGGGTCTTGCCGAATCGTCTGGGCCTGGAAAGGAAAAGCCGGGGACAATCATCCGCGAGGATCCTATGGACGAATTCGGCCTTGTCCACGTAAACACAGCCTTCGGTCTTCAGCCGAGAAAAGTTGGCGATGTTACTCACAATTTTCAAAGTTCCCATCACGTCCGGATCCGGCATAATCACCTCCTTGGAGACCTGGCATCCCGAATCCGCACGGATCGGCCTGCCGAACCGGACGATTTTCGCTTATGTGCCGCCTGAAATCAACCGGAAGACCGGCATGGGGAAGACCGGCATGGGGAAGACCGGCAAGAGGGCCGAAACCTGTTTTCCTGATAATGTCAGGACAATACAAGGCGCCGCCAGACGCGAAACAGGCATCCGCCAGTATCTTGTGCTCATATATACCTTTATACCTTTATAGATTACCGTAAAAACCGGGAATCGGGACGGAAGCGATCAAATAGCCCGCCCTTCTTGACAATCCCGTCAGTGCAGGTAAAACCGAAAACCTTGCGGCAAGAAGCGGCACCCTTGTTCCTGGATCGGGAATCGAGCCCGGTTTCCCTTTGGAGCTTAGGGAAACCTGGCTTTTGATTAGCCGGGGATCCGCCGGGAGACCATTAAACCCCCTGTCAGGACCGGGAAAAGCGCCAAATCCTTTGCTTTGTACCCAATCCGCGGGAACCAGCCGCCCACCTGCTCAGCACCCCCCCGCAAACCCCGGCTCCTGCACGGATTTTCGGAATCATGCCCCCCTGTACCGAATTCCGGCTTGCTACGGCCTTCCGGGCGTCGGAACAGCCGCTATGACTCCCCGCGTACCCCTCCTGAGCCCGACCCGTATCCCCCGCCCCTCGCCATAACGATAAGCATATAGCGTATCAATTAAGCCACCCCAAGTGGCGATCGAGAGCATTTGCATTAAAATAGCTGCATAAATTTTCGGAGTATACATGCCGACATGGCCAAGTATTGTTGAAACCACACGTATTCTTGAAACCAGGGGATTGCCTGCGCGGGTTGCCTCCTGGACCGTGAACGGGTTGACGCGTTGGATGGCGGCTATCAGGACAGGCGGGATATGGAGGCGAGTTCCTTAGCCCTCGCGGCCATATCCCCGGATCGGCTGCCGGACGTTTCAAGCGTCTCCAGGACCTGTTGGGCCAGGTGGCGGGATTCTTCCCGATCCAACAGGACCAGGGATTCGGCGAGTCTCAGGGCGGCTTCAAGCGTGAGCAGATCGCAGGGCCCCTTTTCGGCGAACAAGCTTTCAAGTTCCGCCGCGGCCCCGTCGGCCATGACGGCCATGGCGTCAGGCGAAGAGGGGCCCTTAAGAAACAGAAGGGTCACGTAAAGCTCATCGTAGACCTTGACGGCTTCCCCGCGGTCGCCCAGGATTGCCAGGGCCTCCGCGAGGCAACGTCTGGACCGGAGGGCCAGCGGGCATAGCGGGCCCCCGGACTCCTCCGCGAATTCGCTTATCGCCCTAAGGGTTTTTGACGCGGCCCGGCCCGCCAGGAAAACCGTCTCGGCGGCGCAGCGCCTCACGGATAACCCCTCGGCATCGGGCGTTACGCGGGAGCGGGTTCCGGGCGCAACGGCGTCCGCCCATGAATCCGCAAGCGTTCCCGAGTCTTCGTCCAGGAGTTTCAGCCGACACAGGGCGAGGGTTTCCGCGGCGAAAACGCATTCCGGGGAACCGGGCAGGAAAACCCTCGCAAGTCCCGGCTTGGCCTCCAGGACGGTTTCGAGAGCCTCGGGTAGGAGCTCTCCGGTCAAGAGAGCCGCCGCCGTCCGGCTCGCGGCGGCGAGAACGACCGGAGCCAGGTTTCCGTTTAGCGCGCGCGCCGAGGACTCGAGCCGCCGCCACGCCGCGACTGAGGCCCGTCCCGGAGGGCATGCCTCTGCCCTACGGACGAGGGCGTCCAGTTCCGGTTCCAGGGGACCTGCGGTCCATGCAGGGGCAGCCCTTGCGCCGGGGGTAACGGACGGTTCTTCTGGCATGCTTGATAGCTCCTTGCTCCCTCAGGGCGTTTCGGGCGTTTCGGGCGTTTCTGGCGTTTCTGGCGTTTCTGGCGTTTCTGGTCAATGGCCAATCCTCCTGGCCGGGCTTTCCCCGGGGCCGGGATTCGCGCGGCGGGAAAGACGGGGGGCCGCCCGCTTCGGGCAGGGCGACGCCGGGGTCGGCGAAGGCCGGGCGCCCGCGGTCAGGAGGCCATCCTCCATCTGGCCCTGTCCGCCAGCCGTCCGATTTCGGCCTTGACGAAAAGGAACGGCACGTAGAACGCGGTGTCCAACAGGGACAGCGCCGCTGAGACGCAAAAGGGCATACAGAAGGGCGAATCCAGGAAGCGGGAACCTGCCGTCAAGAGCGCGAGCGCCAGCATCGCTATCGTAACCGCGTAGCCGGCGTAAGGGCAACCGGGATATCGTTTCGCGAGGTGGAACGAGAACATCCGCCCCGGCAGGGAGTCCAGGATTCCGGCTATCTCCCTGCAGGCCTCGGCGTCCCCGTCAGCCAAAGGCTCGTCAGTAAGGGCGAGGAAGCTCGCGAAGTCCTGCAGCACTGCGATCTCGCTGTCCGGCCCGTTCGCCGAGGGGCGGAAGGGGAGCAGGGCCTTGCCGGCCTTAAGCACGTCCGAAATCCCCTCAGGGTCCCTGCCCGATGACGCTTCGTCCGCCTTGGCGTCGTAGTCGGCGTCCGTTCCGGGGAAAACGGACGGCGGGCCCTGCGGATCCCCCGTATCGGCCGCGACCAGGCGTTTCCTGGAGTAGCGGTCCCTCAGATCGGCCGCGCCCCTGAGGTAGGTCAAAGGGGACGAGAGCATGGCGGACACCCCCTGCGGGATCGAGAGGCGCCCGCCGCCCATGCGGGAAATCTCCGATTTCGCGAGAACGTCCCCGGCGAGATCGGCGGCGCGCAGGAACGCGCCCGGCGCCCCGCATTCGACGGCGCCCGCCCCCGCTCCCTCCATGAGGGGGGCGTAGCGCCTGACGCCGTCTGAGAGTTCGAGTCCGCCCCAGAAGAACAGCTCCGGTCGAAGCGAGCAGGCGAGGACCTTCACGAGCCACTGGCGTCTGCTTTCAGGGGGAACCGAGACTGCCGAAAGGGCCGCGTTCAAGAATAACGGGTCCGCAGCGATGCCGCGTTCTATCAGGAATGCGGCCATGGAGGCCAGTCTCCCGTCCAGCGCCCGTTCCGCGAGATCCGTTTGGGCCGGGTCGGCCGGGGACGCGAGCGCCGCGCAGAGGACCTCCCCGGTCAACGCAAGTCCCCGGTACGAGGGTTTCGGATCGGGCAGGAACGCATGCACTATCCGGAATACGTGCACGTCCGCCTCCGCGCAAGCGAGGGCCTCCACCTCCTCGGCCCCGGTCCCGTCGCCGCGCTCCTCGAGGGTGCGCCGCAGGTATCCCTTCCCGACATACTCCGCCGCGGCCTTCCAGTTCTCGTCGGAGGAAGCGAATGCGGAGACGAGGGAGGCCAGCGTGCCGTGCCTGGTCCCCCTGAACGAAAAGGGTTTCAGGGCCGCCGGGCCCTCGAAGAAGACCTCCGGGACGCGTCCCGAGATCCATTCCCGGATCTGGGGCGCCCTCCAGCGCCTGTCCATGTCCCGCGTGAGCAGGCCCTTCAGGAGGATTTCCCGGTCGGGGGCTATCCCGTCCGGGAACGGAACCGGGACGGTAGCGACGAGCGCGTCCCTCTCTTCCCGAGGGAGCCCTGCGAACGGGACCTTGCCCGTCAGGAACTCGTAGAGGGCGACGCCCATACACCACCAGTCCCCCGCCTTTGAAGCGAGCACGCTCTCTGGAGGTGCGTATTCGGGCGTGACCGCCCGGCGGGTCTCCCTGACCGATAATCCGCGCATCGCGGACGACAGCCCGAATCCCGAAAGGACGGCGGCGAGCGGTTCAAGGGACCTCACGACAACGTTCGCGGGCTTCACGTCCCGATGGACCAGATCCGCCGAGTGGATGGCGTCAAGCGACTCGCAGAGCTCTGATACCAGTTCCATGAAGTCTATGCGCCCGGACCGCCCCGCGGCGATGATCTCCGCGAGCGTGCCGTGGACAGTACGTTCCTGGATCTCGAAGTACCTTCCCAAGGACGCGTCGTAACCGGACTCGATTACGTCAACCACGCGGCCGGGAGGGTCGCTTTCAAGAGCGCCCGCGACTTTCAGCGCCCCGCGCGTCGGCGACGGATCGAGGCCGTAGAGGATGAGAAGCCTGTCCCCCGTGCCGTTCCCTGGGAGGATGAAGGTCTCGGTGCCCGGACTCGCGCCGGGCATAGCCACGACCCTTAAACCGCGGAAGACGATCGAGCGTGGCGGCGGGGCGGTACGGGGCAGGTTATCCGCGATGCCGCAGGCGTTCCCGTCGGCTACGGTCTCGGGGCCGTGCCCCAGCCCCTCGGTCGCGGTCGCGGGTCCGGACCGGTTCCCTTCGAGGGCGGTTTTCGGGCCGGTCCCGTTCCCCTCGAGGACGGTCTTCGCGCCGTTCCCGTTCCCCTCGAGGACGGTCTTCGGGCCGGTCCCGTTCCCCTCGAGGACGGTGTCCGGTCCAAAGGTATCCCCGCTGCCGGCGGTATTGGGGCCATCGTGCTCGCTCATGGGGATGTCCTGTTTATTTTATCGATGGATAACGGTGCTGGTTGGCTGGAGGGCTGCCCTAGGTTCTTTGCGGTACAGGGACGGGGGCGGCAGGGATGCCGTTCCAGGACCGGGGGCGGAAGAATCGCGTGCCCGCGGTTCAGCATTTCGAAACGAACAGTTCACAGGCGGTGGACAGGGTCACGGTGTCGCCCGCCTCCAGGACGGCGCTGGCGACCCTGACCCCGCCTTTGAAGATTCCGTTGCTGGAGCCCAGATCCTCGATAAGCCATTTCGCGCCGTCGAAGGTGACCCTCGCGTGCCTGCGCGACACTGTCAGGCAGTCCCTGAGGAATTCGCCGCCGACGCAGTCCCTGCCCAGCTCGTCCCCGCTCCGTGCTCTGATTATACCCCGGTCCGCCTTGAAGACGATGACGTTGGCGTCGTCGCGCGTTGCTTGGCCGGGCAGGACCGCTTGGACTGCAGCCCGTCCCTGGGGGGAGGCCGCGCCGTCGGCCGGGGAGGCCGGCCCGTCCGCGCCGGGCGCCCCGCTGGACGCTTCCGGGGCGCCCGGCGGAAGGCCGGGCGCTTCCCGCCCGAGCGCGGGGGCGCTTTCCAGGGAAGTCATGCATTGCAGGCAGTCCAGGTTCCCGGCGTTCTGGACCAGTCCGCAGGTGGGGCATTTCTTAAACCTGGCCTCAGCCATGGTCCACTCCTTCGCGCGGCGTTCCGGCCCGGATGCAGGGACTGCCTAAACCCCGAAAGGCCGGTCCCCTCCGGAGCGGCGAAGCCTTAGGGCATAGCCGTCTCCGGAGGCGTCGAGCCCGGCCACCGTGAACGATGTCCCTCTCTCGGCGGCCGCGTCGAACAGGGCGCGGGCCAGGGGGTTTATGAAGTAGCGTTCAATGGCGTTGCCGATTCCCCGCCCGCCCATGGCGAGATCGGCGCAGCAGAGCGCCTGGAGGGCCTTTTCGACGCCGTCGCCGAAAACGAGGGCGATCTCGTGTTCCCGTTGGAGCCTTGCCACGGTCCTGCGGATCATGGACCCGAAGATGGCGTTCGCGCTCTCGGGCCTTATGAAGTCGAACACGATGATGTTGCTCTCGCCTATCCTGTTAAGGATCTCCGGGCGCCCGATCTTGGTTCGGAAGTACCTCCCGATCGAGGAGCTGAAGACCCTTTTCATTTCCCCGTAGTCCGCGCCCTCGGGCACGTCCGCGACCCCGAGGTTGCTGGTGAAGACAATAAGGGACTCCGAGAAGTACGCCGTTTCCCCTCTCCCGGACGTGAGCCTCCCGTCGTCCAGGATTTGGAGGAAGATGTCCCATATCTTGTCGTGCCCCTTCTCGATCTCGTCGAAGAGCACGAGCGAGAAGGGGTTCTGCCTTACGGCGTTGGTGAGCTGGCCGCCGCCGTCGTATCCGACGTAGCCGGGGGGCGCCCCGAGGAGCCGCTGGTTAGCGTGCTCCTGGCTGTATTCGGACATGTCGAAACGCAGGAGGCTCGTGTCTGATCCGAAGATCATCTCGGCCAGCGCCTTCGCTAACTCGGTCTTGCCTACGCCGGTGGGGCCGGCCAGGAACAGGACCCCCTTCGGGCGCTGGGAAAGTTCCGAGAACTGCGCCCCGGACATGTTGAAGACGGCCCGCTTAACCACGTCCGCCGCGTGCCGGATCGCGGCGGGCTGGCCTTTTACGCGGCCGGACAGGGTCTTCTCGGCGGCGCGGACCGCCCCGGAGCCGACGAGCCTGCCCCAGGGGTTGTCCGCGACCCCCACCTTGTAGCTCCGGATGGCCGCGGCGATCTCCGAGAAGGGGAGCCCTTCGATCCGTGCGAGCTTCGCAATGTCCTTTATCTCGGTCAGAAACAGCCCGCCCGTCTGTTCCAGGAAGACGCCTTTGGCGGCCTCGGCCTCCGCGGGGCCCAGATCCGAGTACCCGGGGACGCCCGGGGAGACGGCGTCCACCAGGAGCCTGCGGGCCTGGTGGTCGGGGCGGGGTATCGACACAGTATGCACCTTCGGGTTGTCCAGCGCGTACCAGCCCGGCAGGTCGTTGTCCCTGTCGAGAATCCAGAAAAGCAGGTGGTAGCGGGCGAAGCCGCCTCTGGGCCCCGGCGGGGCGCCGCCCTCCCCGGGCTCCCGTTTCGGGGTCCGGTCCCGCGCCGGGATGGCGGTGGGGCAACTCTGCGAGAGCGCGGACATGAGGTAGTAGAACTCCTCGACGTCCTGCCTGCAGACGTCGGGAAGCCGGGAGCTGAAGTTCAGGATGACGGCCGCCGGAGACCGGCCGGGCCTGAAAAGGCGCTCGATAGCCGCGGCAGCGGCTGAGAGGGTCAGCGCGGGGGGAGGCCCCGGGGCCGGGGCGCGCCCCGCCGCCGGTCCCGCGGCGCCCGCGGGCGCGGGAGCGGGAGCGGGGCATGGGGCGGCCGGCCCCGCGAGCCCCGCCGCGAGGCCAGAGGAGGCCTTCGCCCCCCGTTCCGCTGTTCCGCCCTCCCAGGACGCGCCTTCCTCCCGGCATTCCGGGAGGAGGGTCCTGAAACCGGCCAAGGGCCTGTAGTCCAGGACGGTCCCGTACCCGTTGCGACGGAGGATCCTCACGAGTGAGTCCGAAAGGGTCAGGAACTCCGCGCTCCCGTCGAAGTCAAGCGCGTAGATGTCCCTTATGTTCCCCCACACGGTGAACTGCGGCCTGACGAACAGGTATTTCTCGATTTCCTGCGCCCAGCGGGGCAACCCGCATCCGTCCATGTTCCCGTTACCCCTCATTCGGCGGGGAGGCCATGGCCGTCCCGACGGAAGCCTTTCCCCGCTTGCCCTCCCCGCTGGCTGCGGACAGGCGGGCCAGGGCCGGATTGACCAGGCAGGCTATCCCCTCCTCAGGGCCCTTCGTGACGGACAGTCCCGAAACCATGCCGCATCCCTCCACGAGCCTCTTCATGTCCTCGATGCCCGCGCACCATTTCTCTGACGCCTCTCGGTCCTTGGCGCGCTGGTATCCGGAGGCGGCCTCAAGCTCCCTGTCGTCCTCCACCGCCCTCACGATCCTGAGGGTCGCCCCTCCGGTACCGTTTGGGTCGATCATGACGAAGTAGCCCGCGCCGAGGCCGGCGTCCAGATAGGTCCGCCCGGACGGGGCGTCCATCCTCGAACCGTCCGGGCCGTACATGGCGTAGCCCTTTTCCCGGAGGGCGGCGGAGACGGTCTCGGCGACGAGGATCCGGTTTAGCTCCTCGCCGTTGGCCAAGGCCGCCGCCCCAAGCCCGGGGACCGAGGCGAGGGAGGCCTTAAGGGATTCCCGTCTCAGCCGTTGGCTGTAACGGCCCATCAAGCGGGAGAACGCCTCCTCTCGGACGGCCGCCGCCCCGGCGGCCGCGAGGCGCAGCTCTGACGCCAGCTCCGTGCCAGGGGCGTCCAGGCTGTCCTCCAGAGCGCGGGCGGCCTTGGCTAGCTCCCCGCGGCGCCAGAGGTCCTCCGCCAGGACGGCGGGATCCGCTGCGGGCGCCTTGGAGGCCGCGCCCAAGGCCAGCTTGAACTCGAGTTCCAAGGCGGCTGCCCTGTCCGGGCGGAGGGGATTGCCTGCGGGTAGCCCTTCCGCGAGGCCCCTGAGCCTCCTGGCCTCGCCTCTGTCTATGCCTTCCAGAAGCTCAAGGAGCGCCCCCAGACGGGCCGCGGACGCGGACGCGCGGTCCTCGGGGGAATCCGGACCGAAGGCCGCGGCCTCGGGCGAACTCCGGGCGCCAGCCGGCGGCGTCAGTGCCAGCGCGGATTCCCTCGCCCGAGCGAAGACCTCCTCCAGGCCCGCCGCCGCATCGGCCGCCCCGTCTGCGGCGGGGCGCCGGATGGCTTCTATCTGCCTCGCGATCTCACGGATCTCCCTTTCCCTGTCGGCCTCCCAGGCCCGCGATTCCCTGTCGGCATCCTCCTCTATCGCTCGGATGGCGGCCGCCCCCAGCTTGCCCGCTCCCCAAAGCACCAGTCCGGCCCCGGCTAACGCGCCCGCGCCGATCATCATTGGCAAAAACGCCGGCGAGGCAGTCATGGACGTGGCGACGACCACTGCGGTGCTGCTCATCTTTCGCTCCTCCTCATCTTCCGGGCCTCCAATCTTCCTGTCTTGCCGCTTCGGCGCGACCGGCGGCAACGCGCCGCGGCCTTCCGCCGCCTAAGCCCGTTCCCGAAACCTGACGCCTCATGGCGGCTTCCACCGCCAGGCCGCGCTCCCTTTCCAGCTTTTCCGCCCGTTTGACGGCGGCCTTCGCGGGCAATAAAAGGCGAAGTTCCAGACGCCTGCGCCTTGCGTCGTCTTCCAGCCGGGCCGCCCGGTCCTTCCGTCTTCTTCCCCTCGCCAGAAATCCGGACAGGAATACCCCGCCGCGGGAAACGAGGTAGACGATGCAGGCGGCCGCCACGAGAGCAGAAATAATCAGGAAAACGCGTATTACGAGCCGGAAAATCAGGATCAGGAAAATCGCGATGAGGATCCTCACAAATCCGTTGGAAGACATCTCGTGACGTCGCTTTCCCGGCCCAAGGGGCCGTTTCCGATAGAGTCCCGCGCGTCCGTCCCGGAAGCAAGCCGCAAGTCCCCGTCCCGGGAGATGGCGTCTCAGGCGCTTGCCGGTCCTCCAGCTCAGCCGCCTCAGCCTCAGCCTCAGCCGCCACCGCCTCCTCCGGCGCCCGTCCGTCGGACCTTGCCCGCGTCCCGGAATGACGCGCGCCGGGACGGGCACGGACGGTCCCGGACGGCTCCGAAGCCCCCGGCCCCTTGCCGGTCGGCCTGGAACCGGACGGCGGGCGAGGCCGACGGAAGAGCCGGAACTTTTAAACAAGGCCCGTCCGGAAGCTCCCCTGGAAGCCGAGCCGTTTCGGCTGCCCCGGTCGGCCCCGGGGCGGCGGACGGCGTCATCGGCCTCTGTTCGCGAGTGTCCACAGCCACGAAGCCCCCCTCGCTATCCCCCGCGATATCCTGTCCAGAATCCCGGGGCGGCGGCTCGCGCTTTCTGGAACGCGCCAGCGTTCACTCTCGGCGATGGAGGCCAGCTCACTTCGCCTGGACAGGCGGCAAAGCCAAACGTACGTGAAAAATAACCCGGTCAGGCACAGGATGCCGACCGCGGGCGGAGGCAAGCCCCCCGGGGGGGCCAAGGCGGCCATGAGGGGGATGGCGGCGAAGCACGCCGGGGCCAACAGGAGCGAAAGGCCCGGCCCGGAGACGGCCAGCCTTCCGAACCAGCGAAACCCCCGGCGGTAACCCAGGCACCGCGTAATCCTGTAACAGGCGTGGACGTCCGTGCGCAGGTAAGGCTCCCGGGTTTCGAGGAGGCGCGCGGGAAGCCCCTTCAGGCATTCGGCGTCCGGTTTCGGGAGTAGCGGCGCGAATTCGGGGTCGGAAAGGAGCGAGGCTGCCGAACGGATTACGTCCGTCGCCACCGGGTCCTGCCTGAAGAGGCGGAGCCGCACCAGGCCTTCGTATTCCTCCGGCGAGCCGCCGAACGCCGATGGCCCCTTGCAGAGGAGCCCGGGCGTGTCAGTCTTCAGCAGGGCGCCGAGGGCATGGAGGCGGCGGAGCTCCCCGATTCCCTCCAGGTAAGTTTCCGGGGAGGAGAGCAGTGAGGCCAGGTTCCCGGGGAACACGATCGTCTCCCCTCCCATCGCCCTGAATTCCTTATCCTCCATCAGCAGGCCGTCCAGGCGGTCGGCGGCGGCGAGCGCGGCGGGGGCCCCCCCTGCGGCTCTCCCGCCTTCCGCCTCGGCTGGCAGGGGGGACGGCGCCGATTCTTCCGGGGGCTTCATGAGGCCCCAGTAAAACCGTCCCGGGTCTAGCGCGCAGCGCAGGACCGCCTCGGTCCTGGGGGAACAGCGGGAGTCCGCCGCGTACAGGAAGAGGGGGTCCAGCGCGTAGCCCCTTTCCAGGAGGTACCCGGCCATTTTAGAGAAGCTCCCGTCCCGGAGGCGCGCGGCCAGGTCGCATTCCGGGGACGCGCCGCGGCCGGGGGGCCTGGAAGCGGCGTCCAGCGCGTCCCTGCCGGTAAGCGGGACGCCGCGGTACGACGGCGCGATGTCCGGGCGGCACCCGTAGACGAACCGGAAAACCTTCCATTCCGGGTCCCCCTCGAGCGCCCCTTTGGCCAGGGCGAACTCGTCGAAGTCGTCCCGCGCCCCCAAGCCCGGCCAGAGGCCGCCGTCGTCCGCGACGTAGCGTTCCGCTTCCGTCCAGGCCTCGTCTGACGATGCCATAGCGGCGGCAAGGGCCCGGAGCGACCCGTAGCTCCGTTCCATGAACCCGAATGTTGCCGGGGCGCGGGCGTCGGCGTACCGGGCCTCGTAGCTTTCCTCCGGCTCGCCGCCCTCGAGCCACTGCCGGACCTGGGCCGCCCCCCAGCGGGCGTCCATGTTCCGGGTGAGAAGGCCCTTCAGGAGCAGCCTCCGCCTGGGGGGCAGGTCCTCCGGGACGAAGACCGGCTTGGAGGCGACGAGCGCCAGAACGGCGTCCGACCGGACGTCCTCGTACGGGTTTCCGCCCGTCAGGAACTCCAGAAGGGTCATGCCCAGCGACCACCAGTCCCAGGCCGCGGAAACCAGCCTCCCTTCGGGAGGCGCGTAGGCCGGGGTGCAGTCCAGGGCGGCGGGCACGGCCCTTTCGCCGCGCATCGCCGTGGAGATCCCGAAGTCCGACAGCGCCGCCCGGAAAGGGAAGAGCGAGCGTACCAGCACGTTGGCGGGCTTCACGTCCCTGTGGACCAGATCCGAGAGCTGGACCGCCGCGACCGACTCGCAGAGCTCGGAGACCAGGGACTCGAAACGGATCCAGCGCGCCGCTCCGGAGGACATGAGCCCGGCCAGGGATCCGTGCCTGGCGTGCTCCAGGAGCTCGAACCAGCGCCCGTGCCCCCCGTCGAAGCCGTCCTCGAGCACCCGGACCACGCGTTCGGGGTGGCAGGCCGAGGCGGCCCGCCGCCTGTCCAGGACCTCCGCGTCGGGGAAGATGCCGGCGTGGTAGAGCTTGAGGACCCTCGCCCCAGTCCCCTCCCCTACGAGGAAGATGTCGGACTCGCCGCCGTAGGCCAGGAAAACGGCGCGTTCTCCCCGGAAGACCGTCGTGCCTCCGGGCGTCCGGCCGCCCGGCGGCGGCACGGCTGGGCCCGGCGGGGCATCCGCCCCGTTCGCGGCGTTTCCGGACGAGGATCCCCGTCCCCCGGGAGCTGGCTCGGGGTGGCGGGCATCGGCATCGCTGGCTGTCCCGGATTCGGTGTCCATGGGGGGGGGGAACTTAGGCGGAGCGGGCCTTGGGCGGGCGGCGGCCCCCGGCAGGCGGCCGCCCCAGGCGGACGGGCCAGATCAGTTTGGCGTAAGCGTCAAAAGGCAAGGATACGCCGCGCGGGACGCCACTGGGCGGGCTGACGGAGAGGCGCCTGGGAAGTGCCGCCCCGCCGTCGGCTCGGCCGCAAGCGGTCCGGGAAGTTGCCGGGACGCCGGCGAGCCCTATGGGCCAGGGCCTCGGGGAGGGCGTTTCCTGATTCCCGGGGCGCCCGGCGCGAACGCCTTGGAAAGGCCTCCCGTCGTCCAAGGGGCCAGGCGATACGGCGGGGCGGCCCGCGCTACGGCATGCCGGGAAGCCTCGGGGCAGACGCAAGCCATGATTGGGAAAAGAGGGTCTTTGGAATGCCTATCCTTAGACGCAGCGATTATTTTATACCGCAAAAGCCGAGTCCGCAAGGCTCATCCCGTTCCAGCCGAATTGTTGCGGATGACGAAACCGCAAGAATAATCAACGAGGGGTTCGCGCTGAAGAACTGGGCGGACCCATTGGCGACGGAAACTGGGGGGCGAACAGCCGCACGGATTTTCATGACCCGGTTTCGAACGCAGACTACCCTCCGACGCCAGTCTCATATTCCCGCAGGCTGCCCGCCTGTTCTTTATGCAACTGGCAACTTCCCGTATCGCGCGCCGAAGCGCCCCTGCCCCCCAGTCCTTGACCGTTACCGGGGGCGCAACTATAATTTGGCATACGGCAAACCTCGCAGGGCCTCCAGCTGAAGGCCCCGCCCCCCCTTCCCCCGCACCGCTTCCGGCACTTAGCCCCTGTCGGCCAACCCCGGCTTCCCCCGCTCCAGGTGCGAGCTGGCGGCCTCTCGGCCGGGCTCTTCCGTGAGGGCCCCGAACATGTCAGCAAACCCTTTCGAGAAGCTAGCGGAAATCAAGAGCCGGCTCCCCAGGGACGCGTCGAAACGCCCGGCCGGGCCCAAGACCGCCAAAGGAAAGCCCGGAGCGGGCGGCAAAAACGCCAGAGGCCCCGCCCCCCCGGACCCGGAGCCCGCGCTATCGGTTGCTTCTGTCGGCGCTTCAGGAAAAGCGCCGGAGGCGCAGGCCCCCGAGCCCTCCGAGGAAGACATTTTCTTAAGCGTCATGGACCGGGAAGGGGTCATGCCCCTCCAGGAGAACGAGAAGCTCCACATACCAGTCCCCCCCAGCCCGGACAGCTTCAAGCTCCCCGATCTTCCCGACGAAGACGCGTTGACGGTTCAGAAGCTCGTCGAACTCGTGAACGGCGAGGGGGAGTTCGATATCTCCTATACCGACGAGTTCCTGGAAGGACACGTTAAAAGCCTGCCGCCGACAAGGCTCCGCCAGCTCAGGGAAGGCCGCTACCCCATCGGCGCCCACCTGGACCTCCACGGCTACACCCTGGCCGAGGCACAGGCGGAACTTAACACCCAGCTCCCCCGCTTCTCCGCCATGGGGCACAAGGTGGTGCTCATAATTCACGGGAGAGGGCGCAGATCCCCCAACGGAATCCCGGTCCTCAAGCTCAACATAGGCAACATCCTCCTCAGGACTTCCATCCGCAGGTACATCCTGGCCTTCGTGACCGCGCTCCCCTACGACGGCGGTGCAGGAGCCTGCTACGTCCTCCTGCGCAGGCATCCAAAAATCTCGGGCAAGCACTGATCCCGGAGCCTCCTGAGCCGGTAGACCTTACCGAAGGGCACGACCGGCCTCAACCCCCTTCCCTTCTCTTCCCTGCCCTGATCTGACCTGATCTGACCTGACCTGACCTGAC
>JAIRZX010000502.1 GCA_031267005.1 Deltaproteobacteria bacterium | reverse complement strand
GGCGCCTGGAGAGCACTATGAGGTTGTTGAAGGCCGCCGCCAGCCCGACCAGGAGGCCCGCGAGAATGAAGGCCGGCCTGGTGTCGAACCTCTTGTCCAGCCAGTAGCCCGCCGCCAGCCCGAAAAAGACGGAGAGCACCATGGCTATGCCTATGGAGGAAGCCGCCGCCAGCATCTTGACCTCGGCCACGCCTATCCGTCTCTTCTTCTCGGGGGGTGGCGGGGGGGGGCTCTGGGCCATTGGGGTCTCCGGCTCCGGCGGGAACGCGGCTACGCGCGGGCCACGATCATGCCATTTTTCCGGCTTTCTTTCAACGGGAGGGCTAAAAGCAAGCGGCGGCACAGGGGGCTTGCGGGCTTGCGGGCTTGGGAGCGCGGGAGCAAGCGCCGGTAACCCGGCCCCGGACAGGCGGACGGGGCCGGCGCCCCCCCGCAAGCTCCTGGCGCCAAGCCAGCGGGGGGAAGCGCACCCTCAGGGACCCGCTCGCGCGGGCCGGCCGCCGGGCGGGATGGAAAAAGCCCTCCCGCCGAATCCGGAGGGAGGGATGTCGCGAACTGCGGGGGGAAGGGCTTGCAACCGGGCGGCCGGAAGCGAGGCTTCGCGGCGCCGGGAGGGCTTCGACGCCGTCCTCGGACGGCGCTGATCGAGCCGTCCACGCTACCGATCGCAACCACCCAGGTGCGCCGCAAGGCACTGGGCCTGGGCCTGGGCCTGGGCCTGGGCCTGGGCCGCAACCCGGTGACCCGCAAGCCCAAGCTCGTCAAGCTCGTCCCTTTCCGCAAACGGGACGGCAAGCTCGCCGACTGCTGGTGACGGGACAGGCGCGCCTTCCGCCCCTGCGGGGCTCAGGAGCCGCGCTCGGGATTAATTTCAACGCGGCCCGTCAGGGCCGCCGCCCTCCACATGCGCTCGCCTGGCGGCTCATGGGGTTGCTTTACGGAGAGGCGCAGGAGCCGCATTGCCGAGGAACAGGCAACGATGACGACCGCCGAAGCGTCCGAGACGGCATCGGGGGGGGGGCAGGCTGACCGGAAACGCCCCGCCAGCACTTTGACGCGATTGGCTGCGGTTTTGAGTCCCTGATGGAAAAGGGACCATTTTTTCAGGACAAAACCCAATACTCCCCACAAAGGCGCTGCGTCCGCCAGGTACCCGAGAATGAAGAATGACAGTATCGTGAGCCAGGAGTTGCCAGGAGTTGCTTTGAAGAAAAAAAATGAATAAAATATAACAGTCGAATGGTAAGGGGCGGGCAAATATGGCGCGGCCCCGTCCCCGTAATCCATAATCCGAATTTTTTTCCCTATCTTTATGCCGCGCCGTGGCTGTCCTGACCAAGATTGACGACCCGTTTTCCCGGTCCATGTCCGTCGGCTCAGCAAGAATTGCATAGGACTGTTTTCGATGATCCTGAACGTAGCGATGATTCGGAAAGGCGTATCGGCTGGGAGGAACGGCAGTTGAACGGTCGGGAATTCAGTCCCCCTTCGGCCCTAACGCTGGACTGCTAACGCCCCCTTCATTTTTTCCGATAAAGTCAACCGCAGTCCCCGTGAAAGCGTTCTGAGGAGCTAAACAGATGGATATCGGAACCACCCGCAATCTTCCCGAACTTTTGGTAACCGAAAGCAACTTCGAAGAATTCTTCCAAAATAACGCTGTATTCGTGGACAAGACCGGGATCATCTCTGAACTCATAAACGATCCGAGACGTTTATTTTTCCTTTCCAGACCGAGACGTTTCGGAAAAACCCTCCTTCTGGATACAATCAAAAATATTTTCGAAGGAAAAAGGCACCTTTTCAAAAACCTTGACATCGGAAAGGGCGAGTTCAACCATGTCTGGGAGCCATTCCCTGTGATCCAATTGAGCTTCAACGGGTATGGGAACGGTCCAGCCGCATTGAAGAAAAGCTTACTTTACGAACTGAACGAAATCGCCATAGCCCACAAACTACCGATTGAAAAAATTACAGAAATTTCAGATATTCGAATAATCATATCACATTTATCACGACAGCATATAACCGACAGATCTGACGCCGGATTCACGCAACGAGAAGGCGCGCCGAAGAACGTCGTGTTTCTTGTCGACGAGTACGATTTTCCTTTGCTCTCCTGTATCGGCCACGAAAAGGCAATCCTCGAGATCAGGCATTTGCTCCATGAGTTCTACAGCACCGTCAAGCAATGCTCTTCGATGTTGCGTTTCGCGCTAATAACTGGAATTACCAAATTCAAACAAATATCCTTGTTTTCCGGGATGAATAACATCCTAGACATATCTATGCGAAAAGAGTATTCCTCTATATGTGGATTTACTGAAGATGAGATTATTCGCTTCTTTGGAGTTCATTTGGAAGCGACACTGGCGACTTTGCAGGAGAATAAATTTTTGCCCGCCAATGCAACCGTGAAAACACTTGTTTCCAAATTAATGGAATGGTACGATGGCTACAGCTGGGACGGAAAGCACAATGTTCTTAACCCTTTCTCTATTATGAATTTTTTTTGGAATCAGTATTTTTCATATTATTGGTACGAATCTGGATCACCGCTTTTCACAAGTTTACTCTCTCTTAAAAACGATACTTATTTCAAAATTTTTTCTAAAAGTTTTAATATAGGAGATACACTTCCGCTCTCAGACGTCAATAACATCGAAGACGAGGCTGCCCTTTTCCAAGCCGGATATTTAACTATAAACAGCATCGATATGTCCGGAGGAACATTGCGATATTCGCTTAAGATCCCTAACAAGGAAATCAGCTACGCCATTGTCCAAGAATTCGTCACAAAGCAGGGCATGTTGTCAAAACCATCGGAAAACATCAACTCCAAGTACGGCGAGTTTGTAGATGCCTTCGACGACTGCAATGAAAATAAGTGTTCGTTTCTTTTTTCTTCGTGCCTTGCGGAAATAATTTCGTACCTTCATGTCCATGTTGAGCTAGTGCCGCAGGTTATGATGAATACCTTACTTAACATAAAGGGACAACGGGCAAGGATGGAAGTGAACCTCGGCAATGGGAGGGTCGATCTGCTTTACGAGTCGCCGAAAGGCCATGCCATCGCAATCGAAATTAAGCACGAGAAAGCCAGGCGCCGGATAACCGAGGAAAGGACCTTGGAACTCCTGGATAAATGCGTCTTCAGGGCATTCAGGCAGGCAGAAAAAAAGAAATACTCTCTCCTCCTTTTCGGCACCGCCAAAAAAATCTACGTTGCCGCAGTAGGGGTATACGGCTCATCAGACGCGAAGATCAGCTTCAAACAGAAAGTACTGGTCAACTGGAAACTTCGGGACGCGGATCCAGCGGTTGCCGCCGGAAGGTCCGAAAACACTAGTCATGACAGGAGCTGAAGGGGATATTGCCCCAAAGCTGTTGGACGGCTCCTGAGGCGGGCAAGAGTCTCCCCGCCGGAGGGGGAGGGGTGGGCGGCTCCGGGTTGACTCTGGGCCCGCATAAAGATAGACGCCAGACCGGGGGTTTCGGGCGTGCCGCCTCTGGCGGCCCGGCCCTTCCCGCGCCAATGCGGGGGTAAAGTTCCATGGCCAGCGGCAGTTCCCCCTCAGGCCGCGCCGGCATGATCGGGCGTCGCCTCGAAGTCCATGACCCTGGCGACAGCCTAAACGGCGCTCCTTAACGCCCCGCCCCGCCCCGCCCCGCCCCGCGCCGTGTCCGCTGCGTCCGTTTGAGAAAAGCTCTTCCCGTCCGGACGCTGGACCGCGGCCACGAGCGCCGCGGGCATGCCGCTCCGGGCCATGCCCTCCGGCCCGGCCAAGTGCTTGGAGGACCCCGCGCCCGCCGCGTCAGGGAAAAGGGCCCTTCCGCCTTCCGCCCAGGCGCAGTTCTTGACCTCAACCAGGCACTCCGGCCCGTACCGCCCGGGGCGGCCCCATCTCAGATCGAGGCGGCTGGCTCCGCGCCTGACTTCGGAGTCGGCCGAGGCCCCTGCCGGAAACCCCTTCACTCGGACGGCGATCAGCGCGGACTCCGCCAGGGGGTTGGGAAGCGAGGAGTCCGCGCCCTCCAGCCAGCAGTCCATGAGGCCCATCCGCCCCGACCATAGGCGCTTGCGCCCCTTGCCGCCGAGGAAGCAGAGTCAGACGGGCCTTCCGGGCTCGGAGCACCAGGTCATGCGCCCAGTGTCGGGCGTGTGCGCCGTCACCAGCCCTCGTCCGGGGATCTCCGCGTCGGCCGGAAACCTCTTGTCGCGCCGGACCAGGACACCCGCCGTCAAAGGCTCGAAGGCTCGAAGGGCACTAACGCTTTCGAGGGGGGCTCCGGGGAAGACCTGCGGAAAAGACCTCGGCCCGGCGGGGCCGCTCCGTGGGCGGCCGCTACGCCCACGTTGGCTTCGGCGTCGGCCGGGGCTGCTTTAGCGTGCGAAACCTTGTTCACGGGAACGGCTCCCTCGCTCCGCCGCCCGGCACGGCACCGAGCCGACCTGGCCAAACGGGCGGTAAAATCCTGCCCTGGCCGGCCTGATCTGCCCGGCTGGAAAATCAATCCTGACGGGGTCTGGTACTGCCCGGCTGGAAAAGCTGGCCTGACGTGGTCTGCCGGACAGGCAGGCGAAACGGGCCTTACAAGCAAAACTGACCTGACGGGCCAAAGCGTCCCGGCGGGAATACTGGCCCGGAAGCCGCCCGGCGCCTCCCCGCCTCAGGAGAAGCCGACATGCCCGTCCGCCGCAACCGACGGCGGCCAGGCAACGCTTCACGACGGCGAGAAGCCGCCGCGGCGCCGGGAAGGGGCCGCGGGAGGCAGCCGGGAACCGGCGGAGGAAGCTTCCGGGCGCTGAAACCCCGGACGGCGGCGCGGAGGGACGGCCGAAAGAGGCCGCGAACTCCCCCGCCGGTGCCCGCGCCGAGAGAGTCCCGGCCCCCAAGAGCTAACCTAAGCCATTCAGGAAGGCGCTGGCCACACGATAAGCCGCGTCGGCGTCGGGCGGGATCGCCCTGCCCTCCGGGAGCTGGCCGCGGAACCACGTCCTCCGGCGCTTGGCGAGCCTGCGGGTGTTCAGGCAGACCGCCTCCCTGGCCTCTTCGAGGGTAGTCTCCCCCCGGAGGCAGAGGACGGTCTCCCGGCAGCCTATGGACATGAGGGGCTTCAAGTCCGGCGCGTAGCCTTTTTCCGACAGCGCTCTGGCCTCCCCGGCCAGCCCCCCCTCGTACATCCTCTCGGCGCGGGGGCGGAGGCGGAGGCGGAGGTCCAGCTCCCCCTGCTCCGCTTCCGCCGCCAGGGCCGGCGCGTCGAACGGCCTCCGGAGAGGGCGCGCCCGCGCTGGTGGGCGCTGATGCCCTCGCCTTCCCGGAAGAGGACCTACAAGGCCCTCTCCGCCCGGACCTGGTCCCCCGAGGCCAGCCGCGAGGCGGCCTCCGGATCCAGCGCCTCCAACACCGCGTGGAGGCGGACTCCGTTCGGCTCCATGGATTTGAACGCGCCCCTGAGACCGTCGCGCCTGGCCGGGCCCTCGAAGAGGCCCTTCGCCAGGGTCCTGAGGCAGAGGCCGGCGCCGCCGCAGGCCACCGGGGGCGAGCCGGCCTCCCAGAGCCCGCAGGCGGGCGGGCCGGCGCGGCGCAAGCGGCCGCGTCGAAGGGCCCGTCGGGCTCCGGGATGCTGGACAGGCGGCGCGGCGCGAGGGAAGTCCCGGCTGTTCCGGGCTTCGCGGCGCCGACGTCCAGGCCCCGGTAAAAGGCCAGGCTGCCGGCGTTTACCACGGTGCCCCGGAGCCTGGCCGCGAGGCAAGCCGCGAGGGCGCTCTTGCCCGTGCCCGCGGGGCCGGCGGCTATGACGAGCTTGGGCCGGGACGCGCCCTTTTCAGGCATGCCCGAGACGCGCCTCACTCTCGCGGGGAACTCCGCCCCGGACCAGGGGACCGTAAAGAGCATCGAGGGGAGAAGCGTCAGTATCCCCGCCAGGAAGCCCAAGGGCTCGCCCGCGCGCAGGAATATCGCCAGGAATGCCGCGAGGGCCGTAAGCGCGAAGAGCCCGTAGGACAGTATCGTCACCCACACTGGCCTGTCCTGCCTACCCGGGAGGGCCTTGTCGATGACCCTCTGGAAGACCAGGAGGTTGGCGTCCAGGAGGAGGGAGCCCGCGAGGGCTCCCAGGGCGAAAAACCAGTTGGCGGCGAAGAGCAGGAAGATCGCGATCGCCGCCCCCAGCGCCCTCTGGATGGGCCTGAGCCTCCGGAAGTGCCTGGCCAGATCCCCGAAGTGGCCGGGACCCGCCGCCGGGGCCTTCGGGCCGGGGGAGGCCTTGTCCCAGGAACCGGTGGCCGGGGCCTCGGCGCGGCGCTCCCGGAAGGGGCTTTCCAGTCCGGGGCGGGCAACGCCGGGGCGGCCCGCCGCCCGCGCCTCCGGCCTCGGCCGCGGCGCCTGCGGAACCGGGAGCGGCGGCCCCCTCTTCGCGTCTGTCGTTTTCTTCCATTCGTTACCTTTCGATTCCTTCAGCTCGACGCTTCCCGCGTCTTCAAGTCCGGGCGTTTCGCCCTGGCCTTCCGGGCCTGGCCTGGCAGCCATGGCGGTCCGGGCCTGGAGTTCCGGAACTGGCGGTCATGGCGGTCCGGGCCCTGAGTTCCGGTCCTGGCGGTCCTGGAATTCCGGTCCTGGCCTTCCGGTCCTTAAGGGCGTTCCTGGCCTTCCGGACCGCCCGGAAATCTCCTTGCGCTCCGCGAGGGCCCGGGCCGAGGGCACTTCGGCCCCGAAAGGCGGAAGCCTTCATCAAGCGGCCAAAGCCGCCAGGCTTCAGCCGTAGTCCTCGTCGCCCCAGCCTGCCCCGGCGCCGCCTCCGGACGCCTTGCCCCCGGCATCCGCGCCGGGCCCCCCGCCGCCCCCGGGACGGCCCGGTTCCGGGCGCCCCCGCTGGGCCGGCCGCCCTCGCGGGACTTCCGGAGACGGCAACTCCGGCCCCGCCTCCGCGGGAAGGCGGCCCGGAGATCTCGTCCGCGCCGTAGAACTGCTTCCTCTGCTTCTCCTGGTGCCTGGAGAGCACTATGAGGTTGTTGAAGGCCGCCGCCAGCCCGACCAGGAGGCCCGCGAGTATGAAGGCCGGCCTGGTGTCGAACCTCTTGTCCTGCCAGTAGCCCGCCGCAAGCCCGAAGAAGACGGACAGCACCATGGCTATGCCTATGGCGGAAGCCGCCGCCAGCATCTTGACCTCGGCCACGCCTATCCGTCTCTTCTTCTCGGGGGGGCGGCGGGGGGGGCTCTGGGCCATTGGGGTCTCCGGCTCCGGCGGGAACGCGGCTAAGCGCGGGCCACGATCATGCCCAATTCCGGCTTTCTTTCAACGGGAGGGCTAAAAGCAAGCGGCGGCACAGGGGGCTTGCGGGCTTGGGAGCGCGGGAGCAAGCGCCGGTAACCCGCCTCCGGACAGGCGGACGGGGGCGGGGCCCCCCCGCAAGCTCCTGGCGCCAAGCCAGCGGGGGAAGCGCACCCGCCAGGGGCTCCACTCGCGCGGGCCGGCCGGCCGCCGGGCGGGATGGAAAAAGCCCTCCCGCCGATTCCGGAGGGAGGGCTGTCGCGAACTGCGGGGGGCAGGGCTTGCCGCCGGGCGGCCGGAAGCGAGGCTTCGCGGGGCCGGGAGGGCCTCGACGCCGTCCCCGGACGACCCCGTACGCGCCCGGGCCCCGCCGGGAGCCAGGCGGAGCGGGGCGAGCCGTGCTCCGGGGCCGCAACGCCCCGGGCCGGCGGGCTCACTCCACGCCGAGCCTGCTCGCGGCCTTGAAGCCCTTTTTCTTCTTGATGCCGTCGTGGAGTTCCTGGTTGAGCCCCAGGCACTTGTCGGCGAACTTGCACCACTTGGCGCACCCCTCGTTCAGCTTCGGGTTGGGGAAGCTGTGGCCGCAGCCCGGGCAGCGGCGCCTGGGGTCGTCCTTGAAGAACTCCACCTTCTGCCCGCAGGCGGGGCACACTATGTCGAAGATGTCACCCGGCTTCCAGAACTGCATGTTCTGTCCGGGACACATTGTAGCCATCACATCCCCTCCCCGGAGGCCCCGGCCCACTCGGGGGCCTCCTCCGCGACCGCGCCGTCCAGCCCCACCACGAAGACCTTCAAGGCCACGTCGTCTCTTGCGGAACGCTCCAGGCCGCGCACGGCGGCGTAGGCCAGGCCCCGGCAGCAGGGGACCTCCATGATGGGCACCCTGAGTTCCTTCACGGAGGGGTGGGCCTTCAGGATCTCGGATATCTTTATTATATACGCGTCCACGTCGTCCAGCTTGGGGCACCCTATCACGAGCGGGCGGCCGTCCCCGAGGAACTCCGCGTGGAAGCGCGGGCAGGCGAAGGCCGTGCAGTCGGCCGCCACCGTGAGCGCCGGGGCGTCCAGGAAGGGCGCCCGGGGATGCACGAGGTTCATCTGGACGGGCCAGTTCGCGAGCCCGGGCCCGGACCCGCCCTCCACGGGGGAGCCCCCCCCGGTGGGGGACTTACTCCCGGCCACGGGCGCGAGGGCCCTGGGCCTCGCTCCGGGGCAGCCCCCGCCGTCCCCGAGGGCCCCGCGCCGGGGAGCTCCCCTCAGGGCCAGGGCGGCCAGAGCGGCTTCCCCGTCGAAGCCCTCGGACTCGCGGCTGACGATCTTCAAGGCCCCTCTGGGGCACTCGGCCAGGCACGCGCCGAGGCCGTCGCAGTAGGTCTCCGAGACCAACCTGGCCTTGCCGTCCACGATCTCCAGGGCCCCCTCGGCGCAGCCCATGGCGCAAAGCCCGCATCCGTCGCAACGGGCCTCGTCTATCTCAATGATGTCCCTCTTGGGGAGGGGCTTAAACTTCCTTGCGGTCTGCGGCATGGCTTCCTCCTTTCCACGCCTTGAATATCCGCCTTAAAGATGGGCATAACCATGAGGTATGTCAAGATGCCCGTGCAAAAAACCCAGTTTCGGCCCGAGGAGTGGAGTCAAGGCCCGCCAGCACCGCAACCGGGAAAATTCGCCGTCCCGTGCCAATAATTTGGAAATTTACCGCAATAAGGGTTCGCTGGCGTAATTCTAAGTAGAATTGAGGCATAAAAACTCATGTTCGGAACGTAGTTTAACTTGCTTTCGCAAGTATTTTTGCCTTTCCGTGCCTTCAGATTTCTTTAAGCCCCACGCGAACCTGGATATTCTCAATAAGGATAATGCGGAAGGCCGTCAGCGTGCTCTTGAGGCTGTCCCCCGGCATGCCCATGACGCCCAAGCGCCTCGAGCCGCGCTTGCCCTTTCCGGCGCTGTATCCCGCCTCCGTCAGGGTCCGCGTCCGGCGCGAGGACTTGGCCTCCCCGGCGCCCATGTCCGCTAGCCGCATGCCGTTCGCGGCCTTCTTCGAGCCGACGGCCGCCAGGCAACGCAACAGGTCCGGGCTAGTCCCCGACAGACGCGGACGCCGACCTCCCAGGCGGGGCCGCCTTCCTCCCCGCAGGGGCGGGACTCCGGCCCCGGCGCGGGCCCGCCGCCTGGCGCGGAGGGCTGAAGGACCCAGGTCCAGAGGGATGCCGTCGGAGCCTTGCCGGGGACCTGAGACTGCGGCTTGGAGCCAGTCCTCTCTGCCCTCAGGCTGTTCCCGCTGTTCCCGCTGTTCCCGCTGTTCCCGCAGGCGCCGCAGACGCCGCAGGCCGAATCCGCCGTTCCTTACGTCGGCACCCGCGCCCGCCCGCCGCCCCCGGCGCCGAAGAGAGGCGACATCTTTCCGCCCGGCCGTACGTGTCTTGAGCCGCTCGCCCTTGGGGCGGTAACGTGTCGCGTCCTGGCAGCTTTTCCACTGCGTGGAAACAGGCTCGACGTTCTTGGTGTTCTTGGGGGTTCTTGTGGTTCTTGAAATAGACCATGGAAGACGAGCTTCCGGGCCCGTCGGGGATCACGTCTCGCTGCTCCCGGAAGAACCGCTCCGTCAGCATGGAAGCGGAGCCGAGCGCTTACCCGATCGCGAGAGAGAGGGAAGAGGATAGGAGGTGATGCAACAATGAAAGGAAAGAATAGTTCTTCCCTTGCCTTTAATGAGGAGAAACGGGATCCGAGCCGACACATGTCGGACTAAACGCCTGAGGAATACGGAAACAGCCTGATGGTTCAGTCGCCGCCCTGGCCGCGAACGAAGCACAACGTCCAGTCAGGAAACACCCGCAAGGAAATGCCTTGGAGGACCTGGAGGACCTGAAGGACCTGGAGGGGCCGGAGGGTCCGAAAGCGGGGGCGGTTGGCTGGACGACCGGCAGAGCGCTGTTGGCGGATGCGGGATCGGAGCGGGACGGGGGGGCTGAGCGTAAGACGGAACGGGGGCTCGCAAAGGCTGAAGAGAGTTAAGAGCCAGGCGAAAACCGAACGGCTAAAATTACTGCATCCGAATCAAGACCGCTTCAGGCGCCCGGAAGCCTCCGAGTCGCGGCTTGCCCTGGCCACTACGCGGTCGGAAAGGACTACGGGTGCAGCATCTTGGGGGTTCTGTGGACGCGGCACGCAACTCGGATGCGTAAACCCGCAACGCGGATGCAAAAAAACGCATCCCGGAAACGGGATGCCGGCCTGGTTCAACCTGCCGGGAAGGCTCCGGAAAAGAGGCGTAAAGTATTGAAAAGACTCAGAAAATCGGATTAGAGCACTAAACAGAACAAAACTGGCGTCAAAATATCTGGGATATATCATCCGGCACATCCGGATCCGGATGTAACTGCAAAGTAATTTTCAAATGGAAATGGAAAGATGCCTTCGAAACACTTGACAAGCACCGAAAAACATTCTAAATTCTACAGTCACGGTTACAAGGCAAGCGCCGCTCCCCCTAAAGCGGTGCCGTACGTCCGCCAGCGCCCGGCTCCACGACCGCAGGCCTGTTGCCGCGTACTGCCTCCCAGTAGTCCCGACGGCGCCTTTCCTCGGGATGCCGATTCCAAAAAACCGCCCACTCAGTCAGTGTTAAACCGTTCTCCGTCTCGCTCACTCCACCCAGAGCCTACCGGTCACGACAGATCCGCCTGTCTCTGCAGCCAGGCATCCGGGACAGCTACGCCTTCCGCCGGGTATTAACGGCTGAGGACGAAAGTCTCCCGGGCTCCGCGCTTTCGCCTTGCCAGAGCCCGTCCGAAGAATCCCGGAGATACCGCCCCGGAAGAACGCGGGATTTTTGACTCTGGCAGCCTGGATGCGCCTTACGGATCGAAGTTGCCGTCCAGTTAAGAATTTTCCAGCGCAACCGTATCTTTCGGATGATTGTGGAAAGATGGAGGAAAATTTTTTTTGCATGCCACTAAACGAAAAACTCAGGACGCAGTAAGGTTCCCGCCTGCCGGTCCCCGCGCGGCGGCTTCCCCATCGCCGTCCATGTCAGGGGTTCCAGGGTACAGCCCTACGGAACGGAGACGGCGAGGCCAGCCTCCCCGCTGCCGTCCCAGGCCGCCTTCGCCGAAAGCCTGACTGCCGCCTGACGAAACTCCGCGAAGCCTATTCCTCAAGGAAGACGGTACGGCAGACCTCTCCCGAGGACGCCGTCCGGCATCCTTCAGGGATAGTGCGCCCTGCGGCTGGCAAGGCCGATTGCCGACGCGCCGCGTCGGAAGCTCCGGCTTTAGCTGCTCGCTCCTGCTTGAGGCGAAAACCCCGGCTGGAATTTAAAGACGGTTTGGGGAAACGTGTTTCCCCTCCGTCGCGGGGGGAATTGCGCCCTGCGCCATGTCTCCATTCGTTCGACTCGCGCCGACACGGAAATCCTTGCTCCGCACTCCTTCGAAACTACCGCCGGAGCCATGCCGACTCGCCGCCGGCCACCCGCCCGTCCATTCATAAAGGTACGGCTTTCTGGGCCGGCACCGTCCCCGTCGTCCGCAATCGCGGGACTGCCCACGCTGCCTCACGCGCCATCCCGCAGACTTGTACGGCCTAATCCAGCATTAGCCATCCTAATCCGGCACCAACCGGCACCATCGAGCCTTACCCTTCCGATGGCTCACGCTTTCAGAGGGCTCACGCTTTCTCGCGCAGGCCCATGCCGCCCCGCCGCGCCCCATACAGAATCATCCCGCCCCGCGCGGCCGATACCGTATTGGCCGCGAACATAACCTTCGCGCGCCGGCGCGGGGCCAAGCTCGCGCCGCCCGCGCGCTTTGTCCCGGCGGAAGGCGCCGCTCCCAAGGAGAATAAAGTGAAGCTTAGAGCTACGGTTATAGCTATGTCCCTAGCGTTCGCCGCTACGTCGGCGACGTGCCAGGACGCGCCCGCACAGGGGCCTTCCGGGGGCGGCACCCGGCTAGACGACGTAGTGGTGTCCGCGACGCGCGCGGCAGACAAGCTGAGGGATCTGCCCGTCAGCCCTATCATCATAGACGAAAAGGAGCTGGCGAGGCACCCCAACAGCGATCTGAGCGACGTCCTGGAACGGGCGGGCGTCATGGTCGACCGCCAGTACTACCTGGGCGGCCAGGTGGTCCTGCGCGGGCTTTCCGGAAACATCTCCGGGACAGACGTGCAGTCCGACGTCCTCATGCTCCTGAACGGCCACCGCATCGGGACGGGCAGCCTCCTCCGCTTCCCCGCGAAGAACATCATGCGAGTGGAGGTCATCCGCGGCCCGGCGGCACTCCAGTACGGCTCCTCGGCCATGGGCGGCGTGGTGAACGTCATCACCCGCAAGGCGGACGGCCCGCTCCAGGGTTACGCCGAGGCGGGCATTGGCGCCTGGGCTGAGCACGACTACGCGGGCGGCTTCTGGGGCGAGTTCGGCGGCCTGGACATAGCCTTCGGCGGGGCCCAGATGGGCCGCCACGAGGACTACGAGACCGGGCACGGGCAGACCTACCTCGGGACTACTACGCGCACCCGTAGCGAGGCCAACCTCCAGTTGGGCTACACCTTCGCCGAAAACCACAGGATCGCCGCCATCGGCACCTTCGTGGACCTGGACAAATTCGGCTTCACCGGCTCCATCCGCACCATGAACAACGTGGTAATGGGCAACATCCCCTACCTCAACAGGACCTCCGGCACGGGCAAGTACCTCGATCTCCTCTACGAGGGAAAGACCGGGGACGGGGCTTTCGACTGGGAAGCGAAGTACTTCCTGGCCAGGGACGAGCAGGGCGGCAACGCCGCCCCGCTGGCCGGCTACGAAAACAAGATAGACGGAGCCCAGGGCAGGGTCACCGGCAGGTTCCCGCAGATAGGCGCGGAGCTGACCCTGGGCTTCGATCTGACCAACTACGACTTCGCCACCTCCAGCAGCAACATGCGCCGGTACAAATACTCCGATTTCGGCACCTACTTCCTGTTCAAGAAATATTTCCTCGAAGACAGGCTCGTCTTCAGCGGCGGGCTCCGGGTGAGCAAAATCAAGACCGACACCCCCGAACACGGCGGGGACAGCTTCTCGGAGACCAAGGCCATCCCAGCCTTCGGCGTGAGCTACATGGCCAGGGAGTGGCTGAAGCTCAGGGCCAACTACGCCAGGGGCTACCGGGCCGGTTCCGTAAACGAGATGTACGGGGAGGGTGCGACCATGGTCGGCCGCAACAGCTTCGTTCTCCCAGCCATGGGCAACAGGCTGGTAAACACGGTGTGGCTCGAGCAGAACCCCGCTCTGAAGCCCCAGGAGTCGGACTCCTTCGAGATAGGCGTGGACGTCGAAAGGGAGAACTTCAGCGGGAGCCTCACCCTGTTCTACAGCCTGTTCAAAAACAAGATAGAGCGCGAGGACCACGCCTTCCCGGCCTTCAACTACGCGGACGCCGTGGCGAAATGGCCGTGGGTGGGGGCTTTCAGCAACGCCGGCTACTGGAACATGATGTACGCCGGGCGCCCGGCCGGTTTCCCCCAGCCGCCGGCGGCCGCGGGCGGCGCCCCCTCGCCCTACGCAGCCTGGGCCCAGTACGTGAACTACGGGGACGCGCGGCAGCTGGGCGTCGAGTGGAACCTCAGATGGGACGTAGGCCGCGAATTAGGCCTGCCCGTAAGCGTAACTCCTTATTCCACCGGCACCTTCCTGCCGAAGTCCGACTACACGAGCGGGCCGGACAACGGGATGCGCATGCGCAAGGTCCCGAAATGGTTCACCTCCTACGGCTTCGAGGTGGAAAGCGAGGACATCGGGCTCTGGGTGGACGTGAACTTCCTCACCAAGTCCAGCCAGCGGGCGACCAGCATGACTTCGGACGCTTCCGCCCCGGAATGGCAGCCAGGCTACACCGTCATGAACGTGAGGGCCACGAAAACCATCCTGGAGTCCGAGGACAAGGGCACGCTTTCGGCGGTGTTCCTAATGTCCAACGTGACTGACGTCTACTACGAGTCGTACCCGTCCTACCCCCTCCCGGGCAGGGGCTTCTACCTCGGGCTCAGGTACGACTACAAGTAGCCCGGCTTCAAATAACACCGCCGAGGAAACAGCGCCGCGCCTGGCCTTGCCGCGCAAAGCCGCGCCCGCAAAGCCGCGCCGCGGAAAGCCCCGCCAGGAAATCCGCGGCGCGTACCGCCGTGCCGCGCGGCGGCCCGCTTCAGACAGCCGCCCCGCCCCGCGCGAAACGGGGCGCCGCGCGGCAACTGACAGCCCCCCCCGCAGGGGCGCCCTCCGGCCGCTGGCCCCGACGGCGCGCGGTCGGATGTAGAGGGTGAACCTACCTATGGAATCCATGAAAACGCTCCCTTCCGCCCTGCTCCCCCGCTTGGGGGTCGATCCCCTCTCGGAAGCCTTCGACGCGCAGTCAGTCGGGGGCGCCATGGGTGACCGCTCCCCGGCCCCTCCCGAAGCCGGCCCCGCGTCTTACTCCAGGCTGTGGGAGCGGCCGCCGAAGCGCCCCCTCTCCGCCTACGCGAACGTGCCGTTCTGCCCCTCGTTCTGCCCTTTCTGCGGCTTCTTCAAGGTGGCCCACGACCCCGAAACCGAGGAGAGGTACGTGACGGCCCTCCTGAAGGAAGCCGCGGCCGAAGGCGCCCTGGCCGAGCGGGCCGGGCTTGAGGTAGACGCCCTCTTCGTGGGAGGGGGCACCCCCGCCGTCCTGGCCGCGGACACGCTGGAAAGGCTCGTGCGCGGGCTCGCGAAGGCGCTACCCTTGGCGGAGGGCGCCGAACTGACCCTGGAGGGGAGATGCTCCGTCCTGGACGGAGAAAAGCTCGAAGCAGTCTGGCGTTCAGGCGTGACGCGGCTCTCCCTGGGCGTCCAGAGCTTCGACACCGCCGTCAGGAACCGCGCCGGCCGCATGGACCCGCGGGAGGCGGTGGAGAGCCGAGTGCGGGAAGCGCTCGCCGGGGCAGGCGGGGCCGTGGCGGCGGATCTCATCTACGGCCTTCCGGGGCAGACTCCGGAAATCTTCTCGGACGACCTGCGGACGGCCGCCGCCCTCGGCGTGTCTGGGGTGAGCGCGTACCTGCTCAAGCCTTTGCCGTGGCGCCCCGGAACCGGCGGCTCCTGGCCGCCCTCCCCCGCGCCGCTGAAGGTCCTCGCAAGGTACTTCGGGGCCGCTGACGGCATCCTGCGGGGCCTGGGCTTCGAGAGGGTCTCGAGGTCCCACTGGTCCAGGGACCCTCGGGACCGCTCGCGCTACAACGAGCTCGTCATGGGCGGCCGCGACCTGATAGGCCTCGGGGCCGGTGCCGGCGGACACGTCGCCGGCACGGCCTACTCGAACACCCGCGACATAGCCCTTTACGTGAAATCCGTAGCCGACGGCGGGAAGCCCTTGTCCATGGCGAAGCCGCCCCGCGACGGCTACCAAATCCTCGACGGCGCCTCGCTCGCGGTCGTAAAAGGCCTCGTCGGAAACGAACTCCTGGAAAGCCCGGCCTGGTCCGGCCCGGAGGTCCGTCGCCTCCTTTCCCTATGGAGGGAGGCGGGACTCGCCACTGCCGAGGCGGAAGGATTGAAGCTCACCCTTGCCGGGGTCTTCTGGCAGTCATCGCTGGAGGCGGGGATAAGGGCTGCCCTTTCCTTGGGGACGGGCGGGGCGCAGCCGTCCGGCGAGGCGGCAGGCGCGACGCATCCGTCATAGCCGCAACCTGCTTTACGTCGACGCCTTCGCCTTCACCTTGCTCTTTGCTCTTCACCTTCGCCTACGCATTCCCGGCCGATCGCGACAAAGCCGTCGCAAAAATCGGCCATTCTCCCAAAAGCATGGAATACGAACCGAAAGCCTTTGCCCCCGGGCCCTTTCCCCTTCCGGACGAAAACGCCGCCTGGCGCTTCACCCTGAGCGATCTGGCCGCAATAGGAGTGCTCGCCGCGCTGGCAAGGGCCACAGGCCTCATGCTGGTCTTCGCGCTGGGCGGCATGAACCCCGTGAGCCTGTCGCTGCGCACGATGGTCATAACCGTCCTCTTCATCGTATTGCGCATGAAGGTGAGGAGGTTCGGGACCCTAGCTCTCGCCGCCCTGGTCGGCTCGATGACCTCGTTCCTCGCCATGGCCCAGGGCATCATGACGCTCCCGCTCCTTCTCGCCTCGGCCCTCATTGCCGAGCTGTTCATCACCTACGCGGGACGGAACCGCGCCTGGGCCGTCATCGCCGGATGCGTGCTCATGGGCCTCATGGACAAGGCCGCCTCCCTGTGCGTCATCTTCCTTACGGTCAGGGAGGAAACGAGAATGGCCTGGCCGCTCGCTATCCTCGTCATGACCAGCGCCGCCGGGGATCTCTTGGCCTTGGCTTTCGCCCCCAGGTTCATAAGGGAACTGCGGCATGCGGGATTCATCAACGGATGATCTTTATATTTCCGCCTTGCCAAGCCAACGGAAGGCTGTAGTGTGAATACTTATAAAAGCGAACGCGCGCGAAGCGAACCTTCGATTCCGCCCGCGCCGGTCATGCGCTCGGGTTCCAGGGCCGGTTCCAAGCCCGATCCCCTGACTGCTCCCCCCGCCGATCCCCTGACCGATCCCCTGACCGATCCCCGGAACGGCTCCCCTTACTGCGGGGCACCGCTGAAGCTCCTGTTCGCGGCCGGGGCGTCCGTGCTCGCGCTGTGGCTTAACTCGTGGCAGGCCCTCGCGGTACTCGCGCTCTTCTCGCTTTTGTGGTCGTCCGGAAGGGTGAAGCCTTCCCTTCTGGCCAAAGCGCACCTGTTCCTCTTCGCGGCGCTGGGGGTTTGCCTCCTGGGGGCGGCCTACATCCCGGCTCCCGGCGGCGGCATGCGGGGCGGCCCGGGGCTCTCCGTCAGGATGGCGGTTCTCCCGGCGCTGCGCGTCGCCGTGTCCATGAACATGGCGCTGGCGCTCGTGATGAGCTCGCCCGCCTCGGCCCTGTCCAGGTTCATAGCGGCCGCCAAGCTGCCCGATCCCCTCTTCGTGCCGCTCTCGGTGGCGCTCCGCTTCGTTGCGGTTTTCGTATCCGAGCTCCCACAGGTGAAGGACGCGCTGGAGGCCCGCACGGGCGAGCCCCTGGCCCGGACGGCTCTCTCCCGCCCCTGGAGGCTGTGGAGGGGTTTTCTCGCGCCTATGGTCTTCCGGGCGCTCGCCTCGGCGGACTCGCTCGCGCTGTCGCTTGAGATGAAGGGGCTCCGGTCGAAATCGCTTTTCTGGAAAAGGGCGGGGGCCTTCCCGGCTGCCGACCGGGCGCGGCTCGCCCGGGGCGCCGCCGCGCTCGGGCTGTGCCTGGCCGTCCAGTACCGGGAGGCGGTTGCAGCCTTGGCCTTCAGAGCCTTCGCGTGAAACCGGCGCTCGCCGTGGAGGGGGCGTCCCTCCGGTACCCCCTGGCTGAGGCGCCCAGCCTCTCCGGGCTGGATCTGGAAGTGTACCCGGGCGAGCTCCTGGTCCTGGCCGGCCGGAGCGGGGGCGGAAAGAGCACCTTCATGAGGATGGTGAACGGCCTGGCCTACCGCCATTACCGCGCGGAGTCCAGCGGGTCGGTCAAAGTCCTGGGCGCCGAGCTGAAGGACAAGTCCCTCTACGAAATCTCCCAGCGCGTCTCGTCCGTATTCCAAAACCCAGAGGACCAGTTCTTCGCGCTCACCCCCCGCGACGAAATGCTCCTGAGCTGGGAATGCCGCGGCGTCCCCGAAAGCGAGGCCGGGGAGATGCTCGAAAGGTGGTCCGTGGCCCTGGGACTCAAGGGCGTCCTGGACAGGCCGCTCAACCTCCTGTCCAGCGGGGAAAAGCAGAAGACCGTGCTCGCCTCCCAGCTCGCGCTCTCCCCCTCCGTGCTTCTCCTGGACGAGCCTTCCTCGAACCTGGACCCGGCGTCCCGCCGCAGTCTCGCCGAATCGCTCGCGGCGCTCAAACGGGAAGGGCTGGCGGTCGTCGTGGCCGACCACCGCCTGCGCTGGCTTTGCGGCGCCGCGGACCGGGCGCTCGTGCTCGACGGCGGCAAAGCCGTCTGGCTGGGGCCTTTCGACGGGCTCGCGGACCCCGGGCTCGTCGGGCGGTGGGGACTCAGGCGGGCGGGGCCGATAACGGGCTGCGGAACCCCGCCTGGTCCGGCCGCCCTCCGGGACGGGCCGGGGCGCCCCCGCTGGCCGGCGCTCACGGCTTCGCCGCCCGCGCCCGCGTCCGCGTCCGCGCCGACGGCAACTGGAAGCGGTGCCCCGCTAACTGCGGGGGCGCGGCAGGTCCCGGCCGGGCCCCCGCCGGGTTCCGCAGGGCTTCCGACGGTCCCGGGCGGGCTTGCGCCGGGCCCCGCGGGTTTTCCGCCGGGAGTGGAGTTCCGGGAGCTGGGCTTCGGCTTCCCCGGCGCAGCCCCCCTCTTCGAGGGGCTCTCGGCGGAGTTGCCGGTCGGCGTCCCCGCCCTGGTCTCGGGCCCGAACGGAAGGGGCAAGACCACGCTCATGCGCCTGGCGTCGGGGCTCCTCTCGCCCCGCGCCGGGGAGATCCGCTTCGGCGGGGAGCCGCTCAACGCCAGGGGCAGACTAGCCAGATCCAGCCTGGTTTTCCAGATAGCCGACCGCCAGCTCTGCATGGGCACGGTTCAGGACGAGATCCGCGAGGCATGGAAAGCTTGGCCGCGCGGGAGCGCCCGGGGGGCCGAACACGGCAAGCCCGGGAGGCCCGGAAGGCCGTCGGAAGCGGAGGTGGAAGGCGTCCTGGAATATTGGGGCCTGGCCGGGCTCGCCCTGAGGCACCCCCAGTCCCTCTCAGGCGGGGAGAAGCAGCGCCTCGCGCTCGCCGCCGCCATGGCGCGCCCGTCGGAGCTCCTGTGCCTGGACGAGCCCTCGACCGGCCTCGACGGCGCGAACCTCGCGCTCGCCGCCGGCGCCGTAACCGCCGCGGCTGGCGGCAGATCGGTCATGCTCATCACCCACGACGAGGATTTGGGCGAGCTGGTGCCCTCGTTCCCCCTTGACCTCGGGGGGGAGGAAGGCTAGCGCGAGCCTCTCGCGGGATTATCCTGGCTTGCCCATGCGCCTCATATGGCTTGGTTCCACTGTAAGAAACATCCCCCCACTACGAACTCGAATGCTCCATGAGGGAGGGGATAGCCATAGCTCCCCCGAAGGAGGGGGGGGATTCGGGCTGTAACATTCATCTGGGCACAGCCCAGCTGTTGCTGTCCCCTCAGCTGGGTCGGCGATCCGATAGATTCTATTTTTAGTTAGTTTTCAGTCTGTCTTCTTACTGCCAGATTCCGCTCCGGGCGGCTAGGCCGTTTGCCCTGATACGCCCCCCCCGGAGTCTAAGGCTAGTAGCCCGAGCCTCTCGCACTGGATCCGAAACCTGTGGCTCCGCATTAGGTTTAGACCGACCAGCTTCATCTGGCGCGCGGCGTCCGCCTTGCGGTTGCACCGGCGCCTCACCCTGCCGCCATTCTGGAACCTTTTCCACTCGCTCGCGGTCCATTCGTTGCCGTTGCGTTGCTTGGAAAGCGCCGCGTTTTCAGGGCGCCCACCCAGTCCCTGTTCTTGGTGGCATCGAGGCTGGCCGGGATGTACCTCATCCCGCGTATCCGTCCACGGGCTTGGCCAGGGGGGCGAGACAACAGACAACCCCATGCCTACGCTGTGAACGCAGTATCTGTTAGCATGGCAGTTGCCGCCGGGGAACCTGACGCTCCACAACTCCTCAGTTTTATCGGCTTCCAGAATAACGGACATTCCCCTTTTCCAGTGCTCCAGATCTCCTCTTCCGGCATCCCAGGACCTCATACGTACAGCCCACACCTTTCCAGCAACTTTTCCAAGCCCCCCTTTGAACGGACACGCCGTTTCGCGTGTTTTGGCGACACTCTCCAGGTTCCAATGCGGGCGGATAAGCTGGGTGGGTTTCGCAGTTGAATGAATCCCTCCTTCCCGTTCCGCTCAGTTCTGCTCCGCTTCGATACACATTTTTCTGCTCTCTACCGATCTGTGTGGAAGTGGTGGAGTAAGAAGCTTTTGGATTTATGGGGAAACACAACATCATGGATTTTTATTCGTCAATAATTTGGCCGTGGCCCAGCACGAAACATGTGGAAAGTATCTCCGCCCAGACGATCCGGATACCATAAGCTGTACTGACGGGCTTAAGGCTCGTTCAGCTGAAGTCCAGCCTGGGCAATCCCTTAACAATCCGTATAGTTTCCAGGCTTACAGTTATCACACGCAAAAGGAGATCCAGGATGTACCTGGGCTCGCCGTGTTCCTTCGCCCAGTCGTTCGGATCGTTTATTATTGCGGAATCCTTGTCCGTCTTCACCTGGTAGCGCTCAATGATCCAGTCGATGGTTGACTTGCCGTTCACGACGTACTCGTATGCCTCCAGCGGGATATCCTCAACTCGGATGAGATCGCTGTACTGAATAACGGTCCTGTCGGGCTTCCCGTCCGGCCTCTTCCCGAAACGCATCTTCTCCACCTGGAATCGTCCGGTATCGGCACCGCTGACCTTGGCGGGATACGGCTTCACGGTCTCATATCCAAGATGGAGTTTTGCAAGGGCCTTCCCGGCCTCGGAGAATGCCAGGAAATCCTGGGCCTCCGTGACTAGAGGTATTCTCGGGAGCGATTTCTTCAAATCTACAGAGAACGCCTCACGGTAGCGAGGGGAATGGAGAATGCCGTAAACGTAATGAAAGATCTGCGTTTTTGAGAAACGGGGAAGCTCCTTACCGAATTTCTGTTTGAACTCCCCCAGAATCCAGTCTGTTATGCCGTCATGACGGACATAGCCGTTGATAACCTTCTCAGTTCGCTTTCCAGATGAGAAGAGATTGGAGTTTTCGTAACCTTCCTTCTCGTACCAATACAGCGGGAAGCACTGGGATTTCCCTATCAATTCAAGATCAGGAATAATATCGGTTATAATTACAGAAAATTCTTTTGTAACACCGATGCCAGACACGCAGATGACCTGGTTCGGATTGTCGGGTGTAGGGAAAAGCCTGGGAATTTGGTAAACCATCTCGTTAAGCGAGCGATCAAAATACAGATGTTGCTTAAAAAACGGGCGGTATGAGGATGCGACTACATTGGATGCTCTGAACGTGATCAACTTGTCCTTGGCCAGATCAGCTAACAAGGCCCGTGTCCAGCTTATCTTTGTGCTGTCGTTATCCACTATATCCCGTACTTTACTGTTCTGGTCCTCTCCAGATAGATTCTGGTGAAACTCCTCCCTTTGTTCGTTATAGAAACTAATTGTATTTCGTATATTAAATTTTAAAATATTTTCTGATGAATTGTAACACCATGTATCTTTGCCAGATGCTATTCCAAGCGAATAGCACGGAACAAAGAATGTATTGCAGTTTGCCTTATCGCCCTTATCACCAATCTGTATGAAATCGGCGAACGTACCTGTCCTTTGGTTAATCCAATCACCGGACGCGTTAGGGACGATTTTCCTCCAGCCCATGTCAGGATTGTAGATGTCGTGCAACGTCTCGATTATCCATAGCTTAGCACTCCTGGACAGATAATCGCCTATATCGCTGTAGAATATCTCAGCGGTTCCAATTTTGGCAGGGTTCCTCACGAGGACGGTCACCGCCACCGGAGTCCTGCTCCCAGATCCAAATATCTTTCCTCCTTCTTTCCGGGAAAGCTCTCCGGAGGTACGCTGATTGCCTCTGAGGTTAAACACGTAGATCGAGCTGAAATCCTCGGCAAGGCATTTCCGCATGCCGTCCATGCCGTTCCCGTCTAACCACCCAGCGTTAGTAACAAAAGCTATGATTCCTGGTCTGCCACCGTTTTCAAGCAGACGTTCAGTGCCCCACCGGAAGGCCCGTATATAGGAATCGTACAATGCTTTCTGGCTAGATGCAGCAGAGTTGGTTGAATATTTTTCCTTAATCCTGCCATCAAGATAACTGTATTCCAAGTTTTGAGCGTTGTCGTTAGCCGCTCTCTGACCGACAGAATAGGGCGGGTTGCCTAAGATCACCATAATGGGCGTCTTGCTCTGCTCATCCACCCGCGCAGAATTCTCACGAAGGATCTCTCCGAAACCATCGCCCAGCCCTGACCACTCGTGATCATTCTTAGGGTCGTGGGTGTACTCGTAAAGCTGGAACGTGTCGTTAAGGCATATCCCCCCGAACGGCGTGTAGGGCGTCCCCTCGCCCATTTCCCCGTGATAGGCGTTCTGGATATTTATTGAACTGATATAATATGCGAGCAATACCATCTCGCTGACGTGCAGTTCCTTATGATATTTACGTTCCAGAGAGTCGCCGAGAAGATCTGACTGGATAAGGCGAGTAATGAACGTGCCGGTACCTGTGAAAGGGTCCAGGATATGTACGCCCTCGTCCGAAATTTTACGGCCGAACTCGCGGTCCAAAACTCCGGCGACAGAATGTATGATAAAGTCCACCACCTCGATCGGGGTATAGACGATTCCGAGCCTTTCAACGACGTCTGGGAATGCCTTGCGGAAAAATTTGTCGTAGAGTTCAACTATGAGCCTCTGACGGCTCACGGCGTTGTCGATACCGCTTGCGAACATCCTCGCGAGGTTGACCTTGTTGTCTTCCGTGACCCATTCGCTCTTGATCGCGCTGAACTCCGACTTCGCTATGTCCGGGGCAACAACGTCCAGGACGCCCTGCATGGATTTCGACACAGGGTTCTGCGCGGCAAACGAATGGCCTTCGAACAAACTCTCGAACACCGGCATGCTCGCAGTATGCTGGGCAAGCATCCGGATCGCCTCGTCCCTGTCGACCGAAGGGTTAATATTTATCTGAAGATCTTTCACGAAGGCGTCGAACCGCCGCTTGGCCTCGCCCTCTTTGCCGACCGATTCGCCGATTCTGGCAATGTACCTTTTGGCGAGCTTGCCGACGTCGTCCGCCCAGATGTCGATATCGCTATCGGATCCGAGCTTGTCCACGAGCTTCGCGTAAAGCGCAGGGCGATAGGCGTCCATGTCGGAAATCGCGTGGATCATCTCGCCGAGCTGGCTGCGGCCGCCTGAATCGGACATGTCCACATCTTCTTCGGCATGGTCCTTCGGCTTTCCGCAGACTATCAGCTTTTCGCTGGTCTTCTCGTCGTTCAAACGCAACCTGTTTATTTCGCTCACGAATGTGTCGTCGTGGGACTTGAGCCCTCTCAATACCGCCAAGACCGTGGAGAAAAGCTTGGTGTCGTCCAGCGCGGTCACCGGGTTTACCCCTTGCGGGATAAGGACGGGGATGATTATGTACCCGAATTTTTTCCCTTTGGCCAGCCTCATCACCCTTCCCACCGACTGGATTATCTGGACGGGTGAATTCTTCTCGGAAAGGAATATGACGGCGTCCAGGCTGGGAAGGTCCAACCCCTCGCTGAGGCAGTAGACGTTAGACAGGATACGGCATTCGTCGGCATCATTCCCGCCATCCTTGAGCCAGTTCATCTCGTTCTCTCGCTCTGAAAACCCCATGCCTCCGTCCACGTGGCGGGACTCTACCCGCAACAACGCTCCCTTGATGTCGTCGTGGAGCCTATCGCGGTACGTTGCCTCGAACTCGGTGAACACCTTGGAAACTCCGCGGGACTTCTTGATGCTGTCGCAAAAAGCGACTGCCTTGTGCATCCGGCCCGGATCAATTTCCAGGAGGATCTTGCTTTCCGAGTCCATGCGCTTGGAAAGGGCGAAGATGCACCCCAGGAAGCGCAAGGCGTCGTCGACGTTAAGTTTCTTCTTTCCTTTCCCGGGATCCTCCATCATCACCTTGCTGACTACCGCCTTCAGCTCCTCCGGCTCCGTGCCTTTCGGCAATGTCAGGACCAGCACCTTGTAATCGGACAGGAGCCCCTTGCGAACGGCCTCCCCGAAACCCATATGGTAGACTTCAATGCCGTAATGATCGACATTGTCCATAGAGTAGACTGTCCTGCC
>JAIRZX010000448.1 GCA_031267005.1 Deltaproteobacteria bacterium | reverse complement strand
GGGACCCCAGCCTCCGGGACCCCAGCCTCCGGGGCCCCAGCTTCCGGGAGCCCAGCTTCCGGGAGCCCAGCTTCCGGGAGTTCAGCCTCCGGGACCCCAGCCTCCGGGACCCCAGCTTCCGGGAGCCCAGCTTCCGGGAGTTCAGCCTCCGGGACCCCCAAACTCGGGTGCCCGCCTTCAGGGATTGCCGCCCCATTTAATTCCGCTTCGGACCCCATGAGCGGCTCCGGCGGGCCCCCGCCGGGGGATCTGGCAGCCTCTGAAGCCGTAAGGGACCCGAACCTCAAGAGGATGCTCGCGGAAGGCCTGTCGGGCGAGGAGTTGAAGTCCTCCCTGATGCAGATGGAGATGAAGAAGATCAAAGGCGCCGTGAGGACCGACCTGGTCCTGTCCGCCGAGATCATCATCATCGCCCTGGGCTCCCTCCCGGAGGGCATAGGCCTCCTCCAGAGGGCAGCGGCGCTCGCGGCCATAGGCCTCGTCATGACTTTCGGGGTTTACGGTTTCGTGGGGGCCCTGGTGAAGCTCGACGACGCGGGGTTCTACCTTTTGAGTAAAAAGGGCAGGGGAAGGTTCGCGGAGGCTTTGGGGAAGGCGCTCGTCGGCGCGGCACCCCACTTCGTGAGGGCCTTGGGGGTCATAGGCACTGCGGCCATGTTCCTGGTGGGTGGGGGCATCATGATCCACGGGCTCCCTTTCCTGGGCTTCATGGGACATCTAACCGGCCCCTTGTCCTGGCTGGGGAACGTGGCGGCGGGCCTTGTCTGGGGCTTCGTCCTTTTGGCGGTCGTGGGCCCGCTGGCCGGCTTGATAGAGAGGCGCCGCCGCCCCGCCTCCCGGAACTGAGCCCCTTCCGCGGCGCGGGCGTTTACAAGCGCGAAAGGCTGTTTTACTATATGCTTCGGTCCGAATCCCCATACGGCCCCGGGCCCTGCTTGCCCGGACCGGCCTTGAGGCCGGCGGAGCGCCCTCCCGGGTAACGCCGTTCCTGCTTCGCGCCTTCCCCGCGCCTCCTCCTCCAGCCCGGGCCCGTCCGGCGTTAAATAACGACCTAATTATTAACTCCCCCCGCAGCGCCGCGCGCGGGGGGCGCGCGGCCCTCCCGCCACGGGGGGGGCGCCGGGCGCGGCCTGGGCCTTCCCCGGCGCGTCCGAGGAAGGACATGCCACGGTGACAGCCACGACGGCCCCGGGAGCCGCGCTTCCCGGAAGGCCCCCGGCCGCTCGCCCCGCCGCGAAGGCAGCGGCGGGCGCGGAGGCCCGCCGAATGAACCCCTGGCTGCTGGCCCTCCTGCTGGGCGCGGGGATACTGGGCGTGATCCTGGTGTCCCTGTCATCGGGGTACATGCCGTTCACCTCCGGGGAGATTTTGGACATCCTCCGCTTCAAGGCGCTGGGCGGGGCCGGGACGGACATGGACCCGAGCAGGGTGATGGTGCTCTGGGACGTGAGGCTCCCCAGGCTCGTGACCTCCCTGGTCGCGGGCGCGGCCCTGGGGCTTTCCGGGGCGGTCTTCCAGGGGATACTCCTAAACCCCCTGGCCGACCCCTACACCCTGGGGGTCTCCTCCGGGGCGGCCTTCGGGGCCTCGGTGGTGATAGTCTGCTCGATCCTCGTCCCGGCGTGGACCTTCCTCGCGAGCCCGCTCGCGGCCGCTGGCGGGGCCTTCCTGGCGTCCGCCGTGACGCTCTTCGTCGTGATGCTGCTCGCCGCCGACAGGGAGGGGAGGCTCCCGCCGCCCAACCTGATCCTGGCCGGGGTCATCATGAGCGCCATCCTCTCCGCCGCGATATCTTTCATCAAGTACCTCGCGGGCGACCAGGTGAGTTCCATCATCTTCTGGCTCCTGGGGAGCTTCCAGGCCCGCACCTGGACCGAGGCGGCCATAGTCGCCGCCTTCTTCGTCCCGGCGCTGGCCGTGGTCCTGCCGTCCGCGGTGGACCTGAACATCATGACCCTGGGGGTCCGGAGCGCCGAGACCCTGGGCGTGAACACCGGGCGCGTCCGGCTGAAGCTCCTGGTGGCGGCCTCGTTCGCGGCCTCGGCCTCGGTGGCCGTGGCTGGCATAATAGGATTCGTGGGCCTCATCGTGCCCCACCTGGCCAGGCTCCTGACGGGGCCGGACCACCGTTCGCTCCTGCCGCTATCCACCCTGGGCGGGGCGCTCCTCCTGGCCGCCGCCGACACGGCGGTGAGGGCCTTCCTGCCCGGCGAGATCCCGGTGGGCGTGCTTACCGCCCTCCTGGCCGGCCCGGCCTTCCTGGTGATATTCCGCCGCAAGATGAAGGATCTGGTCCATGTCTGAGAACCCGGCGGCATCCGCTCGCCCGGAAAATGGCGCTTCCGGGCCGGGGCCGGGGCAAGGGCCCGCCCGCGGCCAGCTTGGGGCCGGGCCGTCGGCGGGAGTACCGGGGGCCGGGACTGGGGCAATAGCCGGGACTGGGGCAATAGCCGGGACAAGGGCCTTGGACGTGGCGGCCGGATCTGCCGGGTATGCCGGGGCGTCCGGCGGGGAAGGAACGGCCGGATCCGCCGGGGCGGAAACGGGGACGGCCGCTCCGCCTGAAGGGAAAGCCGCATGCGGGGCGCCGGGCGGAGCGGCCGGCCGTCCCACCTCCGGCGGGCCCCCGGAGGCCCCTGACCGCTCCTCGGCGTTCCGCAGCGGGCGCGCCAGGGCGGGGGGCGGCGGCGAAGCTATACTTACGGTCAGGAACCTCTGCTTCAGCCACGGGACCGGGGCGAGGGTCGTAAGCGATCTGAGCCTGGACTTCCGGCCCGGCCGCCACTACGTGATGGCCGGGCCCAACGGGGCGGGCAAGAGCACCGTCCTGGATCTCTTAAGCCGCCTCAAGAAGCCCGAGAGCGGGGAGGTGTCGGTCTTCGGGAGGGAGGCCGGCTCCTACCCGCCGGCGGAGCTCGCCAGGGCCCTGGCCCTGGCCCCGCAGAACTTCCAGTTCAACTTTTCCTTCACCGTGAGGGAGATAGTGTCCCTGGGTAGGCGGCCCTACCTGGGGCGGTGGGGGCGCCTGACGTCCGGGGACAGGGGCGTCGTGGAGGGGGCCATCGAGTTCCTGAACCTGGGGCACCTCGCCGACAAGCCCGTTACTGCGCTCTCCGGCGGCGAGGCCCAGCGGGTAGTGCTCGCGAGGACCCTGGCCCAGTCAACCCCCATAATCCTCTTGGACGAGCCAACCGCCAGCCTGGACGTGGCCCAGGCGCTGGATCTCATGGACCGGGTGAGGACGCTCACCCGCGAGGAGGGGGCGCTGGTGGTGACGGTCACCCACGACCTCCACCTGGCGGCGGTGTACGCGGACGAGATGGTCTTCATGAAAGGGGGCCGCCTCGCGGCGGCGGGCCCCATCGCCGGGACACTGAACGCCGGTCTCCTCATGGAGGTCTTCGACGCCGAGGCCGAGGTGCGGCCGGACGCGTTCTCGGGGGGGCTGAACATCTCCTTCAGGCACGGCGGTTGCCGGGACGGCCGGACGGCGGGCGGCCCCGAGGACGGGGAGGCGGGCGGCAGGGAGGACGGGGAGGCGGGCGGCAGGGAGACGTTCGGGGACGCGGAGGGCGGGGGGGAAGGGCAAGGGCGAGCCGGGACGGGTTCGGGCGGGCAGGGGGCCTGATGGGCAGGTATCAGAACTGGCGGGATGCAAAATTTTGGGGCGAGGACTGGCATGGACCGGTTCCGTACGGGCGTCGCCGCCGCGCCTTCGGGCCCGGCGAAGGCGAGCCCGGCAGGTGCCTCGTGCCGCTCCGCAAAATATTTCCGGAACGGCAACGCGAATTTAGGGATTTGCCGAACGGCGGCAGACACGGAAACCCCCGCCCTCGCTGGATTTCAGAGGTGGGGAGCGCAGGTTCCCGCTTTGCCCCGGCTGGGACGGCGAGCCCGGAATACGGCTCGCCTAACGGGCGGCTTAATCGCCTGAAGTCCCCTAACTCCGCCAGTTTCCGCAGGTTTCCTCGCAAAAGCCTTGACAAGTCCCGGCATTTTTTTTACAGTATCACCCGTCGAGTGCCAAACGCTTTTTTTCCCGCATGACCACCGAGTGCCGAGGCGCCTGTTCAAGGCTCAATAGGGAAGACAGTTAAAGTCTGTCACGGTCCCGCCGCTGTAACCGGGGAGCGGGGTCCTTTGCGGCCGAAAGGCCGGCCACTCTCTCCGGAATGGATTTGGGAACGTCCGGAGGGGGGAAGGCTGGACCCGCAGCGATGATCCGGAAGTCAGAAGACCTGCCCCGGCAACGCCGACGTCCTTTAGGGGCGCCGCCTTAGGGCGGTCGCGTCCGGAGGGCGGCAAGGCGCCTCCGAACCCGAAAAAACGATCGCGGTTCCGCCGTATCTTACGGCCGGAGCCGTTTTTTTTTGCCCGGTCCTGCTTTTTCGCCCTTCGCGGGAAACGCGGGCGCTTCCGAATCTGTCCGGTTTTTCCGTTCCTGTTTTGGGATTTCCGTCCCGCGTTCCCGTTTAATTATTTCCGTCCCGCGTTCCAGTTTGGGGATATCCGTTCCGCTTCATTATTCAGCCCGGCCCGTTCTTCCCGTCAGGTACGCCCGTGCAGCCCTGCCAGTTCTCCCGGCAGGGCACGTCCGTACCATCAGTCCGGTTCTCGGCCTCCGTCCGGTTCTTCCAGTTAGCCGCCTGCGTGCCGCGCCGTCCGCAGTTTGCTTCCGTCGGCTTGCCCCCCTGCCCCCTGCCCCCGGCGCTTCGGGCGCCATCCAGTTTTCTTTTTTTTTCCGGCCTTTCCGTTCGGCGGCCCGGCCGGTACCGCACCGGGCCTTCCAGCTCTGTTTTCCGCCTTTCCTTCCGGCGGGAAGCAGTTTTACCGGGACTTATCGATGCGATTCTTCGGGAGTTCCGGCGCGTTGCCGGGGTCGCGTCGGCCGAAGGCCCCGGGAAGGTTAGCCAGAGGCCTCTGGAAGGCCCGCCGGATTTCTGGAGGCCTGTCCAGCCTTTGACTGGACGGTTTTGCGCCGTGCGCCTGCATGCTCTGCGGCGGCCCGCCGGGAAGCGTGTCGCGGACCGCGTGACAGCGGCCGCGGCCGAAGTTCCAGGGGTTTAACGGGTTCAGGCGCGATCGTTTCCGAGCAGCATTTCGTTTCCTTTGCCGCCTCCAGCCCGCGCCGGCGCCGCCGGAGAGGCT
>JAIRZX010000444.1 GCA_031267005.1 Deltaproteobacteria bacterium | reverse complement strand
CTATATGTTTCCATATACCTTATACAGAACGGCTTATATTGGCGGATACAGGACATGAAGCGCCCGTGATGGTATTTTCCGAAACGCGCTCTCCGCAAAACGCTCCCGGCCCCCTTCCCGGGCGGATTTTTTTTAACGCGCCCGTCCAGAACCGGCGCGCTGGCATAACAATCCTAATGATTCCAACTACTTAGGTGGGTCACATTTTCCCTTGACTTTGAACGCCAGACGGCGCAATAATAACCAGTCACGAAAACCGGAACGAACCTGCCGACCCACAAGGGGCTGCGTGGGCCCTCGCCCCGGCCAGACCTTCAAGTCCCCTCAAACAAACACGCTCCGCCCCCGGGCAGGCGGGTCCGCGCTATGGGCAGCGCGGCCCGGCTTAAGCCTGCCGAAGGCCGGGGACAGGGGGACGCCCCGCCGCTCCAGCGGCGCGGGCTTCCGCGGGCGGTTGGGCCCGCCCGCTTCCAGACAAGGAGGATCACGGCGCCGTGGGGGGAACGTCCCTCCTCGGCGGCTCTCCCGGGGCCGAGGTATGTAGCGGCCCCGCCCAGGAGGACACCAGTCTCATGCCTACCACTAACGGGCGGGCCCCGCGCCGTCCCTTCGGGGCCGCGACGCTTGCCCTCGCCCTGCTTTCCTCAGCCCTCGTCTTCGCCTCGTGCACTCTGGGGGCCGGAACTTCCGTCTCCCGCAATTCCAGAAGGGCCGGGCTCGACCGGCCGAACTCCCGCGGATCCGTCTCCATCCACGAGGACATGAGCCGGATCCGGCCCGCCAGCATGGTGGCCGCCGCCGCGCCGCGGCCCGAAGCCGCCCAGGCCGAACGCTGGGCTTCCCTGGACGACCCCTACGTGACCGGCTACGCCCCCTCCTTCGAGGACGGCGGGGCTTCCTACGCGGCCTACGCAGGGGGAACGCAGCTAATAGACCCGGGAAACGCCGTCTCGGGGCTCTCGGGCAGCCTATGGACGTCCAGGGCCGGCGAATCGCTGGCCTCCGGCGCCAGGAGCGGGCCCGTCGCCGTTAACGCCAGCGCGAGGATCAAGCCCTCCGAACTCTCTACCCTCACGTACCGCGACAACGCCCCCGGCTCGGCAAAGTCCCCCCGCTCCGGCAAGGGGCTAACGCCCAAGCTCCTGACCTCCGCCTTCGCGCTGGCCGGCACCCCGTTCAGGCAGGGCCAGAACTCCCCCAAAGCCGGCTTCGACAACGCGGGCTACGTCGGCTACGTTTACTCCCAGGCCGGGGTCCGCCTCCCCCGCGGGCGCTCCGCCGCCGAGCTGGTGGCGGCAGGAAAGCCCGTATCGAAGGACGAGCTGAGGCCCGGAGACATGGTGGTCTACAACGACCCCAAAAACGGAAACGGCTATCTCGTGGGCGTGTACTCCGGGAGCGGCAACTTCCTCCTCGCCTCCCCCCGCCTGAACGTCGTTACCGAAACCGCCGCCTTCGGGACCGACTACGGCCCCTATTTCGTGGGCGGCCGCAGGCTCTACGACGACCCCAACGCCGCGCCCCTGTCCGACGGGGAAAAGATGTCGGTCACCAACGGCGCGGTGATGACGGCCCTCTCCCAGCTGGGCGACATCCCCAGGATGCAGGGCTCCAGCTCCCCGTCCTCCTACAAGAAGGCCAAAGGCAAATCCTCGCGCTCCAAGGGCAAGTCCCGCTCCGTCTCGAGCAAGGGCAAGGGCAAGAAGGCTTACGCCAAAGGCAAGGCCAAGGCCTCCTCCAAGGGCCGCAAGGCCGTAGCGAGGAAGCGCCGGAGCTGACTCGCCCGACTGCCGCCGCCCGCCGCGCCGCGAACGCCCTTCCCCCGGCGCCTTTCCGCCGCGCCGTCCCCATAAATCCTTCGCCCCCCCTTACGGAAGACCTGCGGGTCCTTTCAAGGGGGGGCTTTTTTTTTCCGGCGCGTTTCGGCACCGTTGCGCCGCCAATCTCAGTCGCCTCCGATTTTCCGGAAGAGCCTCCCTTGCGCCTTGAACTCACCTGCCGGGCGGCGACTGGCCACTGAACAGACATGCCCGGGCTTTCGGACAGGCCGTGAGAGCCGCGCCAGCCAGCCGCGCCAGCCAGCCGCCTGGAGGGCTGACGGCAAATTTCCCCCCCTTTCCCCATAATTTTCCCGTATTAACCCTAATTTCCCGGCTATCACGGCCTTCCTCGGGTGCCGGGAGAAAAGGCGCCCCAGCCCCCTGCGGGAGTCCGGCCGAGGAAGCAGTTGCCCGCGGCGCGGCCCCCCCGGACGGCTCGGCGCTTAGGCTTCACCGTCCCTCGGCCGAGCGCTAACCCTTCCCGGTCGGAACGCTACGCAGCATCGGGGGGTGCTTCCTTGCCCCTCGCTGGGACATGTGATATATGTTTCAAGCGCGGACGCCGAACGCCCGGTCAGGGGCCAAGCGGCGCCGGGCCCTTTCGGAACCCCCTCCGCCGTTCCTGGCCCCTGCCCGGCTTTCCGCCCCGCCCTCCCTCCTGCCTTTCCTTCCGCCTTCCCGCCGGGCCCCGCCGTCCCGGACCGGGCGTTACAGCCCTCGGCCCGGCGCCTCCGCCCCCCCCCAAGCGCGGCGGCGGCGACAACGCCGCCCGCAAAGGAGCGACTTTCCATACATGTCCCAAAGCCACCACGGCAAAAGAGGATCCGGAGGGGCCCACGACGGCCCCCGGCAAAAGCGCAAGCCCTCCAAGAAGGCGCCCCCCGCGAGCCTGCAGGACTGCTCGGTGGAGCCCGGAGTCTGGCCGCACCTGAACAACATCGGCCAGCCCGAGGAGACCCCCTTCACCCCGGACCCCTTCCAGCTGGAGGCAGTCCGGCTGGTCCGCGAGTACGACGTAATAGTGTCGGCGCCTACTGGGAGCGGCAAGACCTGGATAGCCCAAAAGGCCATCGAGCACGAGCTCTCCCTGGGGAGGAAATGCTGGTACACCTCGCCCCTGAAGGCGCTCTCCAACTCCAAGTTCCTCGAGTTCGGGCGCATCTTCGGCGGCGACAGGGTGGGCCTGCTCACCGGCGACCACAAGCTCAACACCCAGTCCCCGGTGATAGTCGGCACCACCGAAATCCTCCGCAACCAGCTCTACGACAACATGGCCGAGGGGAAGGACGTCGGCTACGACCTCGTCATACTGGACGAGACCCACTACCTGGGAGACTTGGAGCGCGGGGTGGTCTGGGAGGAGGTGCTCATCTACCTGCCCGTCAGGGTGAGGCTCCTGCTCCTCTCCGCCACCATCGAGAACGCGGGGGACATCGCCGGGTGGCTCGAGAGCATCAGGGGCAACGAGGTGAAGGTGGTAAACGGGGGCGAGCGGCCAGTGCCCCTCATCCCCCTGTGCCTCGAGGACAACACGCTGAAGCTCCTGTCCTCCGCGGCCGCCTCCGCCCGGCCCCGCCGCCCCCGCGGCGGGGGGGTCGGGGCCCCCGAGGCGCCCTTGGAGGTCCAGCTCGACAGGACGCTCCGCCACCTGGGTTCCTTGGACCTGCTGCCGGCGATCTTCTTCCTCAAGTCCCGGAACGACTGCAACCGAGCGGTGGAACGCGCGCGCTACCGCCACCCTGAACCCCCGGACCGCAAGGAGGCCCGCAACACGCTGGTGGACGAGTACCTGGCCAACCACCCCTACCTCGCCGCCTACCACGACGTGGGCGCCCTCCGCTCCCGCGCCGTGGCCGCCCACCACGCCGGCAACCTCCCCCAGTACAAATTCCTGGTGGAGGAGCTCATGAGCCGGGGCCTCTTGACGGCCATATTCTCCACGAGCACGGTATCGGCAGGGGTCAACTTCCCCGCCCGCACGGTGGTGATACCGCAGAGCGACCGCTTCAACGGCACGAACTTCAGCGACCTCACGGCTACCGAACTGGCCCAGATGACCGGCCGCGCCGGGCGCCGCGGGCGCGACCTCATCGGCTTCGCCGTGATAATGCCCGGCCCCTTCATGAACCTGAAGCTCATGGACGGGCTCTTCAACTCGCCCCCCAACCCCATCGTCTCGCGGCTGGGCCTCTCCTTCTCGATGGTCTTGAACCTCCTCCAGGTCTTCAAGGCCGAGGACGTGAAGTACCTCCTGTCCCGCTCCCTTTACGCGTGGCAGAGCGCTCGCTCCAAGAGCGAGGCGGGGCTGCGCTCCGCCACGAAGCACCTCTGGGAAAGCTTCATGAAGCACCTCAGGTTCCTCCGCAAGGAGAAGCTCCTGGACTCGGACTTCACCCTCACCCGCAGCGGCGCCGTCTGCTCCAAGCTCCGCTTCGACCACCCCCTCGTCTACAACGAGGCGCTCCAGCGCGGCGCCCTGCCCTCCTCCCCTATCCTCATGGCCTCCGCCGTAGCCGGGCTCATAGACGCCAACGCCAACTCCCCCTGGGCCGGCCAGAAACGCCCCCCCCAGGAGTTCTCCGAGGCGATGGCCGCCTTCCACGCCGCCGTGAGGCCCGTTATAGAACGGCTCGTCAAGGGCGGCTTCCCCTCCCCCTCCTTCATGGCCTCCAGGTGCCTGGCCGTCTACGAATGGATGACCTCCCACGACTTCAGGTCCGCCACCCAGAGGCTGGGCAAGGACGCCGGGGACCTGGTGAGGCTCCTCCTCATGACGGTGGAGTACCTTAACCAGTTCATGGACGCGAGCGAGGACTACCCCGGGCTCTCGGACACCATCAAGGACGCCAAGGCGCTCATCATGGTGCCGCCT
>JAIRZX010000417.1 GCA_031267005.1 Deltaproteobacteria bacterium | reverse complement strand
TTCTCCGTCTTCTTCTCCGTCTTCTTCTCCGTCTTCTTCTCCGTCTTCTTCTCCGTCTTCTTCTCCGTCTTCTTCTCCGTCTTCTTCTCCGTCTCCGTCTCCGTCTCCGTCTTCTTCTTCGTCCTCTTCGTCTTCGTCTCCGCCGCCGTCCCCCCCGTCGTCGTCCAGCGAACTCAAGTGCGCCCTCATTTCGGCCAGGACCGTGCTCGCTCCCTGGATGAGCTACGAGGCCCTGGCCCGCTACTGGCTCACGCCCAACGAGCCTCCCGTGGCGGGAACGCGCAGGGCCGGGAGCCTCAAGGCGACGGGCTTCTTCTTCGAAGGCATGACCCTGGACTGCGAGGGTTTGAAGCTCCCCCCGGTGGAGCTCGCCGAAGCCCTCCCCCAGCAGACGCTGGCTTTAAAGACGGCGGTCCACGTGGCCAAGGCCGCTGGGCTGGATCCCAAGAACTTCCCCGAGGGCCTGGACCGCGACCGGGTGGGCGTCTTCGTGGGGGTGGACACCGACCCCAGGGCCGCCGACTGGGCCGTGAGGTGGCTGGCGCCGCTCAGGGCGGCGGAAGCCTTGAAGCTCCGCGGGAGGCTCCCCGAAGCGGAAGAGGGGGAGTTCCTGGCGGCCGCGCGGGATGCCTCCGGGCCGCCGCTTACGCACTCCCGCGTGCTGGGCGCCCTGGGGAGCTTCACGGCGTCGAGGCTGGCCAGGTACCTGGGCACCGGCGGCCCGGCCTTCACCCTCTCCGAGGAGAAGGACTCCGGGCTGAGGGCGCTGAGGGAGGCCATAAGGTTTCTGCACGACGGTACCCTGGATCTCGCCTACGTCGGCGTGGTCGACACCTTCGGGGACCCCAAGACGGCCGCGCTCGCGCCCAAGACCATCTGGGTGGAGGGGGCGGCGGGGATGCTCTTGGCGAACGACCGGGGGGCGGCCCTGCTCCCGCCTTTGGCGGAACTCAAAATCGACGGGCCCTCCTTCAGGCTGGGGCCCCTGTCGGGGCTCTTCGCGGTGAACCGGAGCGGCTTCTACCTCCGCCACCACCTATTGCCCCTGGGGCGCGGCCACGGCTTCTGCTACTGGGTGAAGAACCAGGACGACCCCGCCCGCGAGCTCTCCGGGCAGGGCTACGCCCTGAAGGAGCTGGAGGGATCGACTCCCAGGGCGCTCACGGTGCCCCCCGAGCCGGTGAGGCCGGACAGCTGGTTTTTCATCCGCGGCGACGATCCGGGACAGGTCTCGGAGAACTTGAAGCTCCTCTTGGAACTCGCCGAAAGGCACCCGGCGCCCCAGGAATTCCAGTTCCTGCCCTGGCGCTTCAAGGCGGAACAGGGCGAGCTCTCGGGCAAGCCGGCCTTGGCGATACTCGCCAAGAGCGTCCACGAGCTAAACGCGCTGGCCAAGAAGGCCCTGGCGGGCGAGTTCGCGGACGATCCCAAGCCGAGGCTCTTCAAAGCCCAGCCGCAGCCGCTCTCCGGCAAGACCATGTTCCTCTTCCCGGGCTCCGGGGCCGTCTACAAAGGCCTGGGCCGCAACCTGTGCCTGGCCTTCCCGGACATAGCGAGCGTGCTGGAGCGCGAGTCGGAGCGGCCCAGGGACATCTTCCAGCCGGAACTGTTCTGGGAGCCCAACCTGAGAAGGCCGGCCCTGCGCGAGAGCGTGCTGTGCCAGTGCCTCTTCGGGGTCATGGCCTACCGGGTCCTCTCCAAGCTGGGAATCTCCCCGGACTTCCTGGGCGGCGTGTCGGTGGGCGAGGCCACGGCGCTCCTGGCCTCGGGGATCTGGCCCGGGCTCCTCCAAATGTATTTGGACTTCAAAGGCTCCCCACTGTGGAACGGGGAGCTCACCCCCCCGGACTTCAGGATCCTCCGTTCATACTGGTCCTGGCCGCCCCACAAGGCGCTCAAGTGGTCAGCGGGGGTATTCCAGAAATCGGCCGCGCAGGTGGAAAAGGCCATAGACAAGCTCGCCCCGGCCATGAGGCGCAGGGCCTACCTCCTTATCGAGTACACGGCGGACGAGTGCCTCTGCGGCGGGGAGTCCGAGGCCTTCCAGGCCCTGGCGCAGCAGCTAGACTGCCCCTACACCCCGCTGGATGACTGCCCCGCCCTCCACATGGCGGCCGCCGGCCCCGCGCGTGACCAGTTTTTGGAGTTCCAGCGCCGCGAGACCGCCGCGATACCCGGGACGGAGTTCTACTCCACCTACCGGGGCGCCCCGGTCCAGCAGGACAGCGCCTCCGTGGCGGAGGCCGTGGCCCTCCAGTTCATGAACCCCGTGCGCTTCCCCCGCATGATAGAACGGGCCTGGCAGGACGGAGCCAGGTTCTTCGTGGAGCTGGGCCCCGGCGCCACCGTCTCCAGGATGGTGAAAAGCATCCTCGGCTCCAAGCCCCACCTGGCCCAGAGCATCGCGGCCACCCCCGTGGACGAGGGCTGGGCCGGCATAAGCCGGGTCGTGGCGGAACTCTTCCTGTCCGGCTACCCCCTGGTGCCCGAGGACATCATCCCCTGCCCCTCGCCCCCGCGGGAGGACGGCGTCAGGGTGCCTATCTCCCTGGATCCCCCGCAGCTCGCCTGGCCCGCCGCCCCCCACCCGGAGCGGGCCGGGGAAATGGCCGCCCGCCCCGGGGCCCCCCCCGCGCCTTCCGACGCCTCGGACTACCTCTCCTGGCTCCAGGAGGAGACGGCTGGCGCAGGCGGAACGGCCGGGGCTGCCGGCACCGCCGGGCAGGTCGGTGTTCCCGGACAGCCCGGAGCCGCAGGAGCGGCCGGCGCTCCCGCCCGGGGAGGCGCCTCCGCGGCCGGGCAGGCCCCGCCGCCCCCGGGCCCCACCGCAGGCTCCCCCGCCGGGAGCAAGCCTGGCGCCCCCTCACCCGGCGCGGACGCTATTCCCGGCCCCCAGGGCTTTCCCCGCCCCCCCCTCGCCTCCCCGCCGTTCCCCGAAAGAACCGGGCCGCAGGGCCCGAAAGGGCCGCCGTCGGACGGCCCCCGCAGGCCGGGCCAGATTCTCGGCCGCCCGGGCTTGCGTACCGTCGAGATCCCCCCCAACCCCAGAATGCTCGCGAAGGCCCAAGCCCGCATGGGCGGCGGCCGCACCGTAGTCGAAATAAGCCAGTCCGCCGGCGCCCGCAGGGCCTTCGAGGCCGCGAAAGCCTCCCTCTTCCCCGACCGTCCCGGCCCCTCTGCCTCCCCCCCCGCGGGACCGCAGGAGCCGAGGACCGCCGAAATCCTGGGGCTCAGGCCCCGCGAGCCAGGCGAGGCCGGCCAGCGGCAGGGCCCGGCCCGGGCTCCGGCCCAAGGAGCGGCCCAGGGTCCGGCTATCCCCGGGGCTCCCTCGGCCTCCCACGCGCCTCCCTTCCCCCCCCAGGCCCTTGCGCCCGCCCCCGAAGAAGCTTTCCCGGAGGCGTTCAAGCAGGGCTCCGCAGTTGCGGACGCCCCCCCGGAAACCATAGGCCTTCCGGATCGCGGCTCGATCCCCGCGCACCCTAAAACCCC
>JAIRZX010000315.1 GCA_031267005.1 Deltaproteobacteria bacterium | reverse complement strand
CGGCAGGCGGGCGCCAGCTCCGGCAGGCGGGCGCCAGCTCCGGCAGGCGGGCGCCAGCTCCGGCAGGCGGGCGCCAGCTCCGGCAGGCGGGAGCCAGCTCCGGCAGGCGGGAGCCAGCTCCGGCAGGCGGGAGCCAGCTCCGGCAGGCGGGAGCCAGCTCCGGCAGGCGGGCGCCAGCTCCGGCAGGCGGGAGCCAGCTCCGGCAGGCGGGCGCGGCCCGGCGGCGACCTGGCGGAAGCAGCTGACGCCGGGCCGCCGGTAGCTCCCGCCGGAGGTCACCCCAGTGCCCCGACGCCCGCTCCGCCAGGGACCGCGCCAGCCCGGGGCCGACCATGCCGCGCGCCGCTGGAATAATCCTAAAGAGGCGGATCGGACAACTGCAACTGTGGAGGTGCATCAGGCGTTTTGGCCGATCCACCTGGAGAAATCCGGGGCAGGTTCAGGCCTTGGAGGCTGTTGAATCTAACTTGAAATCAAGTTGGGTGGGGTACGGGAGGGAACCACCTCCGGCGCTCCAGCTCACGAATTGTTGGCGCGATAATTGACGAAAGATCTTGCGATGCTGTCAAGTCAGCTGTCACTAAACTCTTCCAGGGCCCTCGCCATCCTGGCAATATCCCCGATCCGGGCGTCCCTGGCCCCAGTAAACCGAATCTCAACGACGAACCTTCTCAGGGCCCTTGGCCGGGACCAGCGGAACCCGGGAAAGTTGGGCGAAGCGGCGGCAGAAGAGAGCAGTAGAGCAATGGCACAGGAGAGAGTTCTATGGTATCTTGACAATGGTTGATATCTTACCGACGTGCTGGGCCAGGATGCCGGTAACCCCGAATATCACCTCCCCCATGGCCTTGTCCGGCGCCTTGGCTCAAGACGAAACCGAGTAATTCCGAGGGGTTCTTCGGCGGCTTGGCTTCAACCGGCCCGGAGGTTATTCCCTGTGGCATCTCGAGTGTATCTAGGGAAACACCCTCCAGATCCCCAGACAGCCTGAGGAAAGAAGACTGCCGAGAAAGGCAATATCCGAAATTATGTTAGAGATATCAACAGGGCTTGCAACTACCATCTCGGTTTTCGCGGCTATCGTCATAGCGCTCCTCGCATATTTCCTCCACAACTTAAGTAGCGGGATAAGTGAATTAGGGAGAAAGTTCGAAACCAGGATGGGCGCCTTCGAAACCAGGATGAACGGGTTCGATACCAGGATGCTCGCCTTCGAAACCAGGATGGGGACGTTAGAAACCAGGATAGGAACGTTAGAAACCAAGATAGACTCCAAGTTTGACAAGTTAGATTCCAAGTTTGAATCGTTGTCTGCGAGAGTCAACGAAATTGCGCAGGATGTCTTCCAGTTAAAATTTTTCGTTTTTCGGAAGGTTGAATTCGGGACGTCCGAGTGGAACCCCGCGCCCGCGGACGCCACTGCCGCAGGCAGGCTCCCCGGCCCGGTTGACCCGGGCCCCGGACTGGCGGTGCCAAACCCTGAGTAGCCGTAGAGCCCCAGGCCCGCCATCATCCCGCGAGCTTACCTAAGGAGCGCAGGGTCGGTTCCTTCGCAAACTCTCCGCCGTTTTCCAGTCAGCGGAGGCGCTTTCTGGCCCTGACTTGTCGCGTGCCGCCCGCGCGGCAGTTGCCTTCGGATGCCTGCCCGGGCGTAATTGCGAAAGAATCCTTTGACGTCGGGGCGGCCTCCCGGCGCTACGTTGCGGGCGAGCGGCGAGCCAAACGGAAGGGGAAATCCACGGGAAGCCCGCGCTTGCCGGAAACCATGCACGAGGTCGGCTCAGCCCGTCCCCTCCCAGTTTCCGCGCCTGGAGGCGCACGTGCTTAAGCTCAGGCCAGGATCGCGATTCTGCGGGCTCCCGTCCCCGGGCGGACTCTCCCGTTCCGGCTGGCCGCGTCGATACGATTGTCGCGGAAACGCGGTTGCGGCAGCGTGAGAAACGGCAGCAATCGCGACGCAGCTATAAATCCGCCCGAAAGCAAGGGATCAGTAGGACGCCTCGATCCCGTCGGCAATATGCGGTTGCGGCGGTAAAATCACAGAAAAAGAAAGGATTATAGTTCATCTCAACATTAAATATATCTTTATATGCTATTATGTTCCATTATGTTCAGTTATGTTCCGTTTCATCGACATAACCACCCTTCCATCTGTCGATTTATTGCAACGGCGTCATTCATGACCGTCTAGAGTATCCCGTCCGCTAGAGTTTCCCGTCCGCAACGGAGCCAGATCGCGGTGCCTGCTCTGAGCGTGAAGCATCATTCTTAGGCTAACGCGCTCGTTGCAAATCCAGTAATTTTTAATATTTCTTTGTTTAATTTTTTTCCTATAATAAAATCCGATGGAATTTTGTATCATTTCCCAGGGTAAAAGACCACCTCACCCGTTGGTCTCGGACTTCCTTCCCCATAACACGAGACCGCCTCCAGCCTTACGCAGGACCGCCCCTCCCTTGAGCCCCTGAACGGATACAAAAACTTCAATAATCTTTTCGCAAGTCATTTTAACAGGCACTTCAGCCAGACGGAAAAGCACACAAGTTTAGACAGCGCAACGTTGACATAGCGCATCCGTTAACTGATTATGGTTATGGCAGGGCTCTGGAACGCGCCCTCTCCGCAAAACGCGAACGCCCGCAGACGGGGAAGACCGCGAGCCGACCGGCCCGCGCCTATGGAAAACTGCCGCGCCTTTCAGCGCCGCTTCCCGCCGCCCTTGCCCTTGGGGCTCCCCTTCGCGGGGGGCTTCCTCTTCCCGGCCTTCTTCTGCTGCTTGGGGGCCCTGGCCTTCTTGGGCTTGGCGGGCCTCTTCTTGAAGGAGTTGAGCTTGGAGTCAAGGAGCTTCCTGGAGCGGAGGGGAATCTCAGCGTTGTCGGCGACGATCCCGTACATCTCCAGGATCTTGAAGGCGATCTTCGCCTGGTCGAACTTCCCGATCCTGACCATGCCCTCGACTATCTTGTCCAGGGCCAAGCTCTTTATCGGGATCTGGCAACTCAGGTACTTGTCCTGGAGCATGATGGCGTTCAGCGCCTTCTGGTAATGGCCGCACTCCGCGAGGCAGAAGGCGTAGCTCGCCCAGGGGAGGGTGTCCACCCCCGCCAGGGGGAAAAACAAAGTCTCCGCGTCCGGGGCGTCCGGGGCGCCCTCGCGCACGCCACCGCCGGAGAAGGCGCCGCACCAAACCGGGAAATCCGCGCCGCCGCCCAGCCACTCGAAATAGTCCAGCTCGGCGGGCGGCGCCGCAACGGGGGCGGCCTCTCCCGGCAGCGCGTCACCGCCGTCCTCCGGAGGGCCGTCCGCGGCGGCCTCGAGGCTCGCGCTGTCCGGGACGGGGGGCCGCGCGGCGGCCTCGACGGCACGGGCGCGAGCCTCAGACGCCTCTTGCTCCATGATGACGCTAGTCGCCTCGTCCAGAACGACCAGTTCCGCAATCGCGCGGAAAGTGGAGGCCAGCCCCCTTAAAGGCGTCCAGCTGCCGTCCATGACCGGGGGCGCGGCGTCGACGCCGTCTGCTGACTTCATGAGTAGCGCTACGCGGGCCGCGGCGGCGGTGCTGAGCCCGCCCGGCTCCATCGCGGCCATCATGTCGCCGGAACCAATACCGTCGGCGGGCGCCGCAGACGGCGAGCCCTCGCTTCCGCCGAAGGCGCCTTCCCCGCGCTGGAACTCCGCTCCTGCGCCTGAGCGCCCGCCGCCCGAAGGTCCGTCGCCTTTCGGGGGCGAGTCCCCGGAGCCGGCCCCGTTCCCACCTACGCCGCCGCCCTCGTCCTCTTCGCCGTCGCAGCCCTCGCCCTCGTCATCGTCATCCCCCTCCTCCTCCTCCTCTTCGCCTTCTTCTTCTTCGTCGTCCTCTTCGCCTTCTTCTCCCTCCTCGTCATCGCCGCCGCCGTCTTCGTCCTCCTCACCCTCACCCTCACCCTCATCGTCATCGTCATCATCATCATCATCCCCATCTTCACCGTCACCGTCATCATCATCATCATCATCATCATCATCATCATCATCATCATCATCATCATCATCGCCGTCGTCGGCGACGCCCGCTTGCACGGAGGAGGCGCCGCCGCCGTCGAGCCCGCCGGGACCGTCCTCGTCATCCCCTTCGTCGTCGAATCCACCGGCGCCCTCCCCGAACTTCTCCCCGTCCTCCTTGAGTTTGTCCAGGAGCTCGGACGCGCCCTCGCCGCCGCCTTGTCCGACGAGGGTCTCCAGCTGGGAGATGCCGGGGGACTGCGCGGCCTCGGGGAAACAATTCCTCACGGGGGCGGGGTAGGAGACCCTCCTGGACGGATCGCCCGGCAGCCCCTCCCCGTCGTCGCAGTCGCGGGGAGGATCGCCTTCGGGCGCATCAGGGACGATCATCAGTGCGTTATCGGCGAAGAAGCCTTCCAGGGGAGTTCCCATGCCAAGCTTCCCGAAGCCCGCCAGGGCGGAGACGACGAGCGCCGAGCGCCGAGCGGGAGGGAGGGGGCCCCTGAGGCAGCCGTTGACCATTCCCAAGTCGGTCCTGAAGCCGTCGGGGGACTCTGGCGGGCTTGCGGCCAACGCCGCGCTGACGCCTACGGCCAAGGCGCCCCGGAGCTGAGCGTGGAGCGGCAGCCCGGATTCTTCCAGGTTGCAGGCCAGGGCCAGCGCCCCGGAGTCCGACGGCCCGCCCATCCCCTGCATGGCGGCGCAGGCCGCCCCGGGAAGGATCCGTTCCAGGAACGCCGGGTCCCCCGACGCTTCCGGAGGGCAGAGCCTAACGAGCCGCGCGAGCTTGGACGGCAGCCCTTTCGCGGAAACGAAGCTGGCGTCGGCGGGGCGGCTCCCGCCGCCGCCGGATCCGCCAGCCTTCCCGGAGAGGGGCGCTGGGTCCCCGTCCGGGCCGCCTTCCGACCCTTCGGGGCCCGGGCCGCCCGCAGGTTCGGCGCCTCCTTCCGTTCCGGGCCGGCCGCCGCCGCCTGCGGCTACGGCGCCGCCCGGCCCGCCGGCGTCCGGGGCCGGCCCCCAGGAGGCCAGGACCAGCGCCGCCGCGTAGACGCCCAAAAAAAGGAGCCGGGCTTCCTGGCCTTCGCTTTCCGGAGGGCAAAGGGCCGCGAGCTCGGAGAAGGCGTGGACGGGCATCTCGTCGGCGCGGGCGGAAGCGTCCGCGTCCACCAGGGAGCAGGCCAGCTTAGCGGCCAGTGTGCCGGACTTGGCGGCGAAGCGCCGGAACTCCCTCGCCTCGCGCTCGAAGGAGGCCAGGGGCGCCGCCGCCGGGTTAGAGATGACGGCGGCCGACAAAACGGCCTGCGCCAGCCCGGCCCCGTCCCCGAAGAGCCCTTCGGCCGCGCATCGCATGACGGCGCCCTGGTAGGCGGGAGGCGACGCTTCGCGAAGGCGTCCGAACAGGGAGTGGAAGTTCCGGGGGCTGATGGCGCCTTTGGCCAGCAAGGGCGCCGCGAACCGGACGGCGCGCTCCGCGCCGTCGGCATCAAGCCCCACGAAGACTCTCCCGAAAGCTTCCGCCGCCTGGCCGACGCCGTAATGGCAGGAGGATGGCTCGAAGCCCAAGGCTTCAATCTCGCCGTCCCTGGCCATGCGCTCGAAGGCCTCGAGACCCCGGGCGGCGGGCGGGCGTTCCCCTTCCTGGAAGTACGCAAGGCAGCTATGGAGCGCTCCCCATACGAGCTTGAAGGTCGGGATGGCCGGGATGCCGTCGGGCAGGAGCGCCCGCCTCAGGTCGTCGGGGGAAAGGCGGAAGTCTTGCTGCTTCGTGGCCTTCTTCAGCAGGTCGTCGGAGAAAAGGCGCAAGTCATGCGACTTAATCACCATAGTCAAGAGGTTGTCGGGCGCGTAGCTTGCCAAGTCCTTGTCGGGGAGCCGGGGTATGAGGCTCAGGGCGTTCTTGATCGCGCCGGCCCGCCCGGCCATGCCTTCCCCAGGCCCGTAGCGTGGGGAGCCGTCCACGGCGGCCCTGAAGGCGAGCGCCAGGAAGAGGGGGCGGACGTCGGGAATCTCGTCGAAGCCATCCAGCTCGAAGGCCCGGCCGAGGAAGCAGTCCATCTCCGGGGCGCCGCCTTTGTTCCTCAGCGCCCGTATGGACGCGAAGGACAAGGCGCACGCGAACTCGGAGGCGTAGGCCGGGCGGTCGGCGAGGCGGAGCAGGGCGTTCAGGCAGCCAGCCATCCCTGTTTCGAGCAGCGACGCCGAGAGGTTGGCCGAGGCCAGGAGAAGCCACCTCATGGCCTCCTCGTCGGCGTAGGCCGCCGACCCGTCGAAGCGGGACGCCAGGATCGACGGCAGGCCCCCGCCCTTCGCGCCTTCCATGAGCACCGCGCGGGCGTTCCTGTAGATCTCCTTGGCTTCGGCCAAGCTCAGGGCGTCCGAGCGGGTATCCCCGGCGTCGCCGCCTTTGCAGAGATCGCTTAAAAGCTTGGCGGTGCTCTGCTCCGAGGCGCGGTCAAGGTCGAAGGAAGTCCCGTAATCGGAGCGGAGAAAGTCCATGGCCAGGAACGACCCCGAATGCGCGCCTAAGTAGCGCACGAGCTCGTCGAGCCCGGATATTATTCCGAAGAGCTTGGAGTCCATATTCCCGGCAAATCCCTCCCGGACGGCCCGACCGCCGACGGGTCTATCTAAACCTCGTCCCGCAGGGCCGGGCCGAGGAGCGTGGCGCTGAGTTTCCTTGATTATAACTGATTCGGAGAGAGGGCCGCAACAATCGTGCCCGGGCTGGCCGGACGCTCCAAGCCGGCAACCCCGGAAACGCCCGGCCTTCCGGGGCGTCTTCGCGCGAGCCGGGACGTCGCCTGCGGAAACACGCCGCCTCGCCCACCCAGCTTCGCCGAAAGGAGCCGGGGGGCGGACAACGCGCCGCGCGGCGCCGCAATGAGTCGAACGGCGCAACAATGAGCCGCAAGGCCGCGAACTCCCTTCCGGACAACTGGAACATTTTCAGCCGAACTCTGTGATCAGAGCGATGCCCTGCCTCCGACCGGGCGTTTGGCGCCGCTCGCCTTGAATGCGGCTCCATG
>JAIRZX010000304.1 GCA_031267005.1 Deltaproteobacteria bacterium | reverse complement strand
GGCGGGCCGCGCCCCGGGCGTCAAGGGCCGGGAGATATAGGCCCCGCGAGGGCGGGAGCCCTGGCGGGGCCTGGGGTCGGTTGGGGACCTGAACAGCGGCGGCGGGAAAGCGCCGCGGGGCCCTTACTTAAGAGCGAACTTGCCGTCCGCCTCCACCTGGTAGAGGCTGTAGACGTCCCCGATGCGGTCGCCCTTCTCGTTGAAGGATATGGGGCCGGTCAGCCCGACGTAGTCCTTCAGGCCCGTGTGGAGGTACCCGGCGATGGCCGCCCCCTCGGTGCCGGAGGCCTTCACGGCATCGGCTATCACGCTGAACGCGTCGCCGGCCAGTATCGACCAGACCGAGCTGGGGAGCGCGTCGTGCCGCGCCCTGTAGGTGTCCAGGAGCTTCTGGGCCTTCTCGCCCTTGATGTCGGACGGCCCCGGAGGGGAGACGAAGTAGTAGCCCGCCGCCGCCTCGTTGCCCGCGCCCTCCACCAGGGCCACGTTGTTGGTGGCGTCGCCGCCTATCATCGGCACGTCCCAGTTCATCTCCTTCTTCTGGCGGAGTATGAGGCCGGCCTCGGGGTAATAGCCCGTGAAAACTATCACGTCCGGTCCGGCGGCGCGGATCTTGGTGATGGTGGCGGTGTAGTCGCGATCGCCGGGGGTGATGGCGTCGTAGAAGACCTCGCTCACCCCGGACTCGCGGAAGATGGCCCTCGCCTCGTCGGCCAGGCCCTTCGCGTAGGAGGTGTTGTCATGGACTATGGCCGCCTTGGTGAAGCCGAGCGATTTAACGCTCGCCGCAAGGAACCTGCCCTGCTCGTCGTCCCTGGGGCAGGTGCGGAAGAACAGCTTCAGGCCCTTCTCGGACAGCGCGATGGAGGTCGAGCCCGTGGCCACCTGGACCACCCCGGCCTCGTCGTAGATGTCCTGGACCGAGGCGGTGACTGAGGAGCCGTAGGTCCCCACCACCGCGGAAACGCCCTCGGATATGAGCCTCTGGGCGGCCAGGGCAGCCGTCTTGGGGTTCCCGCCGTCGTCGCCCACGACGATCTCGACCTGGCGGCCGTTGATGCCGCCCTGGGAGTTGAGCTCCTCGGCCATAATGTTCACGACGTTCAGCATGTCCTGGCCCTCGGAGGCCCATTGCCCGGTAATGGGGCCCATGAGTCCGATCTTGACGGGCCCTTCCTGGGCCTGCGCCGGGGCGCCGAAAAGGAGCGCGAGGCCGGCCGCTGCCAGGGACGCGAGGGTGAGGGTTAGGGTGTTGCGCATGTTGCCTCCCGGAGGATGATCCTTAGACTGTGCTTGAAGCTTCCGCGGCGAGCCCGATCTTCCGCGCGATAGGCGGTCGGGGCGGGGTAAGTTTTCGCGGCGCGGCCCGCGGCGGCCCGTCAGACGCTCCTGTAGAACGCCAGGTAGGCCTTGTAGGTCATCCAGACGTCCGCCTTGGAGCTTATCTCGAAGGGCGAGTGCATGGAGAGGACGGGCGCGCCCGAATCCACGACTCCCATGCCGAAATCGGCGAGGTCCTGGGCCACGGTCCCGCCGCCGCCCTCCTCCTGCTTGCCCAGGAGCGAGCTCTGCCAGACTATGCCAGCGTTGTCGTAGACGGCGCGGATCTTCGCCATGTATTCGGCACCGGCCTCGGAAGCCCCGTACTTCGCGGCCGAGCCGGTGTAGCGGACAACGCAGGGGCCGTAGGTGAGCTTCGCGGAATTCAAGTCGTCGCTCACCTCCTTGAAAGTCGGGTCGGTCCCCGCCTCGACGTCGGCGGAGACGCATGAGGAGGCCGCCAAGGCCTCCAGGACAGCGCGGTAGCTGGGCTCGGCGCCCGACGCCTCGAACGCCGCGGCCGCCAGGCGCTCGATGAAGCGGGTGGGCGCGGCCGTGGCCCCGCGGGAGCCTATTTCCTCGCGGTCCACCAGGAGGAGGATGAGAGGCCTTTCGGGGGTCTCGGCCTCGACGAAGGCCTTGGCCATGGCGTAGACAGAAAGCCGGTCGTCCTGGCCGTACCCGCCTATGAAGGAACCGTCGAGCCCCACCGGAAGCGCCGGGCCGGCCGGCACTATCTCTATCTCGGAGCTTAAGAGGTCGTCCTCGCGCACGCCCCAGCGGTCCTCCAGGAGCTTGAAGACGGCCTTCTTCAGGCGGTCCTTCGCCTCGCGGTCCTCGATAGGGAGGGACGCGGCCAGGACGTTCAGCTTCTCCGCGGGGAAGGCTTCCGAGAGCCTCTTTTCCCGCTGGACCTTGCGGTCCAGGTGCGGAAGCAGGTCGGTTATGGTCAGGACCGGCCCCTCCGGGTCCTCCCCGAAGCGGAAGTCCACGGTGCGCCCGTCCTTCAGGGCGGTGAAGCCCCAGATCGCCACGGGGCGCGCGAGCCACTGGTACTTCTTGAGGCCCCCGTACATGTTGCTCTTGAGCATGGCCAGGGCGCCGTCCTCGTAGACGCAACGGGGCTTCAGGTCCAGCCGAGGGCTGTCGCCGTGGGCGACCACTACGTTGAAGCCCCCCTCGGGCCCGGCCTTTCCGGGCGCGTAGGCGCCGAGGAGCTTGCCCATGTGCTTGAGGTACCCGCCGCGCCCGACCGGCCCGCCCTTGGACATGTCGGAGAAGCCCTCGGACTCCAGGCGTCCAAGGACGAGCTCGAAGGCCTTCCGCTCGGTCTTCGCCTCGGTCAGGAAGCGCATGTAGTCCCGGGCGTGCTTTTCTATCTCCTCGCGCTCCTCCGGGCCAGTGCGGTCCCAGATGTTCAGGGTCCCCTCCTCGGCCTTGCCCTTGTCCGCCCCCTTCCCCTTGGCGGGCTTGGCCGGCTTTACGGCCTTCTCGTGCCAGTCCCTGGAACCCGTAGTGTCTCGGCTCATTGGCCCTCCAATGCGGCTGGCCCCGGCGCGGATCCCCCGGAGGGGGGCGGCGCGAGGGCGACAAGAATCCTTCCGGGGCCCCGGCCCCGTCCGGGAGCCGGACGCGCCCCGCAGGGGCGGCCCGCGACCGTCCGGAAGGCCGTCCCCGGTTCCGCGGCTCGGGAAAAGACGCCTTAAACGTCCATTCTATGATCAAAGCCTGTTGGTTTTCAAGCCCGGGAGCTTGCTTCGCTTGCCCCGCACCAGGGCTTCGGGCCGACGCGCACCCGAGGCCGCAAGCGCTCCGCGAGGCCGTCCCCGCCCGCCGGGTAGGCCTGCGGGAGCCGCCAAGCGTCCCCCAAGCCTCCGGGGGACGCCGTTCCGTCATCATCCCGGCATCACCACGGCATCCTGCCTGTGCTTTCCCGGCATCCTGCC
>JAIRZX010000257.1 GCA_031267005.1 Deltaproteobacteria bacterium | reverse complement strand
GTAGCCGCAAAGCGTTTGCCGCAGATCCGGCAATACAACAACGGCCTTTTCTGTGTTCCATAAGTCCCACGCAATGCTATGTTGCCTCCATTCTTAACACCATATGCGCTACATGTTGGGTTTGGGCAAGAAAAGCATTGCATATCTGGGTTAGCCATGGCCATTCCTGAATCCTCCTTATAGCAGAAAAGGCTCAACACAGGACCAGGATACAGGGTAGATTTCCTAATGTCAACTAAAGGTAGACACTACCGAATTTTTGAATTCAAGGTTTAAGCGATCGGCCCGAGCGTTCGGGAAGGTTAACGCGTACAGAATTTCCAGGACGAATTTGTTCCGGCGTCGACCATTTGAACCGGGGGAAGGGAAGAGGGGGACGAGGGGCAAGGTTTAGCGGCATCCGTGACGTCTGGCAACTCCTAGCCAGCGTGTTGCCTCAGCCTTAGCGCTCCGTTTCCGACTTGCGCGTAGCGTCCGGTGCCGGTCGGGCAGGTACTGTTGCAGACGATCAGAGCCATGGTGCCGATCAAGGTCGCGGCAGGAGGAGCAGACCCATGCCGCCGGGTCGCGACCGAAGGATAAGACCCGTGTCATCGGGCCGGGCCGGGCCGGGCCGGGCCAGGCAGAGGCCGGAGGATAAGACACGTGCCGTCGGACTGGGCTGGGCTGGCACGGGCCGGGCAGGTTTGCGACCGGAGGAGCAGACACGTGCCGTCGGTCTGGGCTGGGCTGGACCGGGCAGGTTTGCGACCGGAGGAGCAGACACGTGCCGCCGGGCCGGGCGGTTACCGGAGGAGCGGAGCGTGGCAGCCGGGGCCGGGCCGGTCAGGCCCAGGCTACCAGTCCGAGGGACAGCGGGTTCCCGAGCTTCTCGCGGCTGGGCATGACCCGGGCGGTGAACCCGAAGCGCCCGGTCTTTACGCAGCTGATGTTGCCCTCGTAGAGGAAGGCGCCCTGGCCGCACTCCTTCACGGGCCTGAGCGTCAGGGTCTCGCGGTCGGCGAACTCCCCCTGGTGGTCCATGGTGCCGTAGTAGGCCTCGACGGTCACGTCGTCGGGGATGAGGCCCCCCAGCTTGACCGTGGCCGAGATGAGGAGCGACTGGCCCACGAGCTTCTCGTGGCCGGAGGCGTCGGATTTGAGTTCCGTGACGGCTATGTCGTTCCAGGAGGTGCGGAGCTTGTTGCACCACGCCGCCTGTTCGGTCGCCGCCTGGAAGCCCTGCGCGGACAGGGAGTGCCAGCGGTCGGAACTCTTGGTGTAGAAGCGGTCGTAGTAATCCTTGACCATCCGGTGCGAGCTGAAGCGGGGCATGAGATCACGTATGCTGTTGCGCATCATCTCGCACCAGTCGACGGGGATGCCGTCCGAGGTGCGACCGTAGAACTTAGGCACCACCTGGTGCTCCAGGAGGTTGTAGAGGGCCTGGCTCTCGGTGAGGTCCTGGAGCTCCTGGTTGGGGTCCACCTCGCCGTTCCCGATGGCCCAGCCGTAGTCCGGGCCGTAGCCCTCGTCCCACCAGCCGTCCAGGACCGAGAGGTTCAAGACCCCGTTGGCCAGGGCCTTCATGCCGCTCGTGCCGCAGGCCTCCAGGGGGCGGCGGGGGTTGTTGAGCCAGACGTCGCAGCCGGCGGACAGCAGGGAGGCCAGGTGGATGTTGTAGTTCTCCAGGAAGAGGATGCGGTTGTGGAAGCGCTCCTCGCGGGAGAAGTGGATGATGCTCTTGATGAAGGCCTTGCCGTCGTTGTCGGCGGGGTGGGCCTTGCCGGCGATGATGATCTGGACGGGCCTCTGGGGGTCGTTCAGGATCTTGGCCAGCCTGTCCGGGTCGGAGAAGAGGAGCGTCGCCCTCTTGTAGGTGGCGAACCTCCTCGCGAAGCCTATGGTCAGGGTGTCCGGGGAGAGTATCTCCATGGCCCCCTGGACCAGGTCCGCGGGCGCTCCCTGGCGCTTCAGCTGCTTCATGAAGGCGCGGCGGCTGAAAGCTACCAGCCTCTCGCGGCAGTGGCAGTGGGCCCTCCACAGCTCCGACAGGGGGATCTGGTTCACGTGCTTCCAGATATGGAAGGGGTCCGGGTCCTCCTTCCAGTCCTGGCCCAGGTAGCGGGTGTAGAGCCTCGATATCTCCCTGGAGGCCCAGGTGGAGACGTGGATGCCGTTGGTCACGGAGTCGATGGGGGTGTCCTCGACCGGGGTCCTGGGCCAGATGGCCTGCCACATGTGGCGGCTCACCAGCCCGTGGAGTTTGGAGACGCCGTTCGCGTGGGCCGAGAGCCTGAGCGAAAGGGGCGTGACCCCGAAGGGCTCGCTGTCGTCACGGGGGTTCACGCGGCCGTAGCCCAAAAGGACCGGCCAGCTTATCCCCAGCTCCTTGGCGTAGTCCTCGAAGTAGCCGCGGGCCAGATCCGGGGCGAAGGTGTCGTTTCCGGCCGGCACAGGGGTGTGCGTCGTGAAGATGGTGGAGGCCTGGACCAGCTCTTTGGCGGCGTCGAAGGTGAGCCCGTGGTCCTGGCGCAGGGTGTTTATGCGCTCCAGCGCCGAGAACGCGCTGTGGCCCTCGTTCATGTGGATGACCGTGGGGGTGATGCCCATGGCCTTAAGGGCCCTCAGGCCGCCGATGCCCAGGACTATTTCCTGGCGGATGCGGTTCTCCTTGTCGCCCCCGTACAGGGCCGAGGTGGTGCCGCGCAGGTCAGGGGGGTTCTCGCCGAGGTCGGTGTCCAAGACGTAGAGGGGGATCCTCCCCGCCATGATGCGCCAGACCGCCACCGCGCAGGACCGGTCCTTGAAGCGAACGTAGACCTTGACCTGGTTCCCGTCCTTGTCGAGCACCTGGGTGACCGGCATGGCGTCGTAGTCGTTGGGGACGTAGTTCTCCATCTGCCAGCCGTCGTTGTTCAGGTACTGCTGGAAGTAGCCGGTCTGGTAGAGGAGCCCCACGCCGACCAGGGGTATGTTCAAGTCCGACGCGCTCTTCAAGTGGTCCCCCGCCAGTATCCCCAGCCCCCCCGAGTAGATGGGCAGGCAGGTCGTCAGCCCGAACTCCGCCGAGAAGTAGGCCACGCAGGTCTTGCCCGAATCCAGGGGCGGGGCGTTCATGTACATGTCGAAGCGGTGGTTCGCCTCCTCCAGCTCGGAGACGAAGCCCAGGTCGTTGGCCAGCTCGTCCAGGCGCTTCTGGTCCACGTGGCTCATGAGCTTGACCGGGTTGTGGTTGGACTCCGTCCACAGCTTCGGGTCCACGCGCTGGAAGATGTCGCGGATCTCCGAGGTCCAGCTGAACATGATGTTGTAGGCCATCTTCTTCAGCGGAAGAAGGCGCTCCGGGAAACGTGGGACGACCTTGAATTCCTGTTTGGCTTTCACTTAAGTCTCCTAAAGTGCGTGGAAGGGGAGCGGGCGCCGGTCGGCCCGGCAGGTCGGCTCGAAGATAAGCCAACATATCAGCCGCAAAATGCGTAGTCAAGAAACCGGGCGGAAGGTTCGCGCCTGGCTCGGGGCCGAGGTCCGGCCTCGGCGCCAGGGGTGGGGGAGACGGGGGGGGATGCGGAGGGCTCCGGAATGGCCGGAAGGGCCTAAATGGCCGGAAGCATCGGAAGGGCCTGAAGAGCAGGAAAGGTCCGGAGGAAAGAGCCGGAACGGCCTGAATGGCCGGAAGCATCGGAAGCATCGGAAGCATCGGAAGGGCCCGAAGAGCAGGAAAGGTCCGGAGGAAAGAGCCGGAACGGCCTGAATGGCCGGAAGCATCGGAAGACCCTGAAGAGCAGGAAAGGGCCGGAACGGTCGGAAAAGCAGGAAGCGGCAGGGAAGTATATCTCCGGGAGCGTAGTGCTGAACCCGCTTGTCGCGGTTCAGGGAGACTTTGAGGGGCTGCGAGGGACGAGGGGTTTCGGAGGAGTTCGGGCGAGAGCCCTGGCGAGTGCCGGGGCAAGGGGGCTGGCTGCCCATGGCTTTCGCGGAGGGAAGCATTCCGGGCTTGACCGACACTCCTCAGCCGTAAGCGCCCAACAGCCCCCAGCAGTCTTCCGAAGCCTTTGGGGCCTTCCCGAAGCCCCTGCGGCATTCCGGGGGATTTCACGGCCTTCAGCGGTCTTCCCGCAGCCACAGCGGCCTAAAATGGCCTCTGGCATTTCCGGGCAACCATGGCCCATCGCGGCAAACCGGCGCTTCCGGAGCCTTCCGCAGTCACCGCAACCTACCGCAACCCTCCGAAGCCTCCAGCGGCCCTCCGTAGCCTTTCGGAGTCGGGGGTGTCTGCCAAGGGCCTCCGGATCCTTCAGAAGGCTTGTCGGCCTTTCCGCAAGCCGCCGCAACCTTCAGTCGGCTTCCGGGATCCTCCGCCCCTGTCCGACGGCCGGGCGGCCGACGGCCGCTCGGGAGGCGCCTTAAGCCAGTCCCTTCAGCCAGGAACGCCATTTTCCCCGGAAGTTCCCTTTTGCCCGGAACGTCAGCGCCTTTGCCCCGGAAGCGTCCTGCGCACCACGGCCCTGTAGTCGAAATGGATCCGGAAGGTCATTTGGTCAAGGCCTAACATTGACGCCGGGAAGGGGTCGAAGGGCGCCGCGGCCTTCAAAGCCTCCATGGCGGCGTGGTCAAGGGTGCTGCTACCGGAACTCTCTTCCACCATGATGACCAGTATTGACCCGTCCGGCGCGAGCGACATGGACGCCGTGAAGCGCCCGGGCTGGAAGTTGCTCCTGGCCTCCGGCGGGAGGATCCAGTGCATGGCCACCCGGCTCCTGACTGAGGCGTCGTAGGACTTTACGGCGGGGGCGGTCTCCTCCAGGCGGACGGCGTTGTCCATGGAGGGGTCCCCGGGCTCCCCGTCGGGGTAGCCTTCCATGAGCGGGGTCTCCCGGCTCAAGGGGAAGGATAGCTCGTCCGGGGGAGGGGCCATCGAGGCGGCGGCGGCCGCCATGGAGTCCGGGGGCGGGGTATCGGGGACGGAGTCCGGAGGGGGGATTTCGGGGGGGAGCCCGCCCGCGGGAAGGGCTTCGGGAGGCGGGAGCGGGGCCTCGGCGGGCAGGGCCGTCTGGGGCGCGGGTTCGGCTTGCGCCTGAGGCGGTGGCTGGGGGGCGGTCCAGGCCTCGGGGTACGCTTCCGGAGGCGCCGCAGGCGGGGCCGCCTCAGGAGGGGCCGCAGGCCGGGGTTCAGGCGGGGGCTCAGGGGCGGCCAGCTCCAGGGTTATTTCCAGCGGGAGGGCCAAAAGCTCTTCTGAAACGGGTTCGGGGGAGTTGAGTTCGGGGCCCAGGCGTTCCCAGAGGGCGAAGGCGCCCAGGTGCGCGGCCAGAGCCGCCGCCATGAAAATCCCGAGCCTCGCGGCGTCCGGCCCGAAAGCCAGAGGGCCCGGGCGGGCCATGGCCCTCGCGAGCACGAACTAGTCCCCCTCCCTGGGGGAGGGGGGCTTGGGCGAC
>JAIRZX010000612.1 GCA_031267005.1 Deltaproteobacteria bacterium | reverse complement strand
TGCGGGCGCCCCCTTCGGTACGGGAGGAAAATCTGGGTTCCTTCACCCTCCACCCCCGTTCCTGCAGAGCCGGAAACGCAAGGCTGTTCCCCCCAATTCGTAACCGGTGACGACTTCCCCCGCCGTATCCGTCCGCGGCCTCGGCTCAGCCTTGCGGTGATCTAGAGCGTGTTCAGCCGCCTCAAGCCGGAGCCTGTCTTTAGGCCCTTCTCCGGCGGCGCCTGGAGGCGGACCGACGCCCGCGTCTAAGTCTCCGGCCTCGCCCGCCAGTTCGCCAACCGCTTCGGGCGGACGCTCAAGGAGGCGGGCGTAAAAGGCGGCCGGGCCGTTGCCGAAACAGGCTTCACGCCCGGAAGCCGGCCGTTCAGTCCGCAAAGGCCAACGGCATGGAAGCGGACGTGCCTTCCGAGACGGCCGGGCTGCCGATCGCGGCCCGGCGGGCGCGCCGCCAGTCCCTGGGACTGGGCATGGGCCTCCGCGCGGCGACCAGCAGGGCCGAACTCGTCAAACTAGCCGCCTCCCGCAAGCGGCACGGCAAACCCGCAGCCGGCCTGTGGCTGGACAGGCGCTCCGGCAGGCCTCGCGGGGCCCGCCTGCCGCGCGCGGCACAACTTCAAGACGGCCCGCCGGGGCCGCCTCCCCCGCCCCGGCCGCCCCCGCCTGGTGCGGGGGCACCTTTACGGAGAGGCGCCGTAGCCGCCGCAGACGGGGGACAGGCAGCGACGGAGGCGGCCGGGGCCGCCGGGGTTGCCGGGACGCCGTCGTGGGGCGGACGGACCTAAACCGCTCCGCCTTCCCCTGGTTGAAAATGGCGCGGCTTTTTCAGTCGCCGGAGGATCAAGGGACTTGATTATTTAGGCTAACCCCTTGAAATTATTGGATAAAATCCGATAATTGTTAAGCTTGGGCCGGGGAATACCCGCGTCGGCGCCGGGGGGGCCACGGGCCCGCCCGGCGGCCTTAAGCGCCCGTCCGCCGCTTCCTCCCCCCACCCTCCTCCCGGAGAAGTCGGGCGGGGAGCGGCGCCGCGGCGGGAGTGCCCTTTTACCTCCAGCTCCCCATGACCACGAACGGCGCCCAGTAGAACGGGTGGGAGAAGCCCCCGCCCTCCCACCGCGGGGCTTCGCGGAGGGCGCTCCCAAGCGCGGCCTCGCCCGCGGCGCTCAAGGCCGTGCCCCGCTGTCCCCCTTCCGCGGGCCGGCCCCCCGGTCCCCCGCCCGCGGGGCCGCCGCGCATGACTTTGAGCTGCGCCCCCCTGAGCGCCTCGGCCTTGTCCCGCTTTTCCAGGTACCGGAGGCGGTAGAACTCCCGCATGAGTTCCGGGGCGGAGAGGTCGGCCACCGGCATCAGGGTAGCGAGCACCGCCGAGGCCCCGGCCCTCTGCACCACCTCCCCCAGGCTCTCCACCTCCCTGCCTTCGCCCCCGCTCGCGCCCGATGCGGTGTCGCAGGCGGACAGGGTCAGCAGGTCCAGCCCCCGGAAGTCCAGGTTCCCGCCGGACCATATTTCCCTGAGGTTCAGCCTCGCGCCGTCCCCCAGGAGGAGCACGGTGTTCTCCAGGCTCGCGGGGTCCAGCCTGAAATGGCTCGCCACGTGGACCACCGGCGCGTCTGAGGCGAGCGCCGACGCGAGCGCGTCGCGGGTGAAGTCCCCGTCCAGGAGCGCCTCGCCTGCCAAAGCCCCGTCCGGGGAGGCGTCCGTCCGGACGACCGCGGCCAGCTCCGAGGCGACCCCGGGGAGCGCCGGGAAGCCCGGCCAGGCCGCCGTGACGCCCATGGCCCGCACCGAGGCGTCCCCGGGGCGCGGGGCGTCGCGCAGCCTCAAAGCGGTGGATTCGGTAAACAGCGCCAGGGGGTACTTTTCCGCGAGCCAGCGCTCCCCGTCCCAGAGCGCGGCAAGCGGCGCGTAGCGGAGCTCCCCGTCCAGCGAGAGCATGAGCGTCGCCGTCCCCGCCTCCGCGAGGAAGCTTTCGGCGGGCCGGATCACGGCGTCGTAGAGCCTCCCTGCGGCAGGCCTCGGGTCTCTCGCGGGGCTGGCCACCAGGGCCCTCAGCTCAGAGGACAACCTGGAAATCTCGGCTCGGCCGGTTTCCGAGCTCATGGAGGCCACCGCGGACGGGGTCACGGCTATCAGCCAGAGCGAGCCCTCGGCCGGCACGGCGTGCAGGAGCGCCGCCCCCGGGCCCATCGCCCTGAGGGCGGCCTGCCGTCCCGCCACGCGCCCCGCCGTCCAGGACCCGGGCGCGGCCCCTCCGCCAGGCGGGCCCAAGAGTCCTGGGATGCCGTCGCAGAGGGCCCCGAACGAGGCTTTGGCGGCGCTTACGGCGCCCGGGAGTTCGGCCAGGCGACGCGATTTTCCCTCCGGAAGGGCGCCGTTCGCCCCTTCCGCCTCCAAGGCGGCCCGTTCAGCCTCGAGTCCGGACGAAAGCTCCGACGCCGCCCTGTAGGCCAGCCAGGCGCCTTCGTCGCGCGTCCCCCCGAAAAGGTCAGCGCCGGGTTCCGGGTCTGACGCCCTTGCGGCGGCCGGGTTTCCCCCCCCCGCGCCGGGATTGTCTGATGGACGGGGGCCGGACCGAGCTTCAGGGCGGGCCGCGCCGCGAGTTTCCGCCTTCGCGCCCGGCGGCTCCGCCGCTCCCCCCCCGTTCTGCCGCTCCTCGGGAACCGCCTGCCGCGCCTCGGACTCGTCCGCCTCCGCCGCTCCCAGCTCAACCGGCCGCGCCCCGGCAGCCTCCGGTTGCTCCTCGGATTCGCCCGCCTCCGCCGCTCCCAGCTCAACCGGCAGCGCCTCGGCAGCCTCCGGTTGCTCCTCGGACTCGCCCGCCTCCGCCGCTCCCGTTTCAGCCGTCCGCGCCCAGGGCGTCCCCGTCCCGGTTTCCCGGGAGTCCGCCGCCGCCTCAACGGTTTCCCCGGCCCATGCTTGCCGGAAGGAGGGGTCTAGGACGCTCAACTCCTCCTCCTTCAAGAGCCCCAGGACGGCGAGCGCCTCGTCGGTCCTGCCCTCCCTCATTAGCAGGTCGAAGAGCCTCCTGTAGCGGAGCTCCACGGTAGCCAGGTAGCCGCGCCTGGTCTGCCGGTCCATCGAGGCGAGCGTCGCGCGCACCCTCTGGGCGGAGTCCACGGATATCTTGAGGAAGAAGATCCCGGATGGGAAGCCCCCGGCCTTGGCGAGCGACCAGCCCAGCCCGTCGGCGGCCTCTGAGGCCATGGGGTGGTCCCGGCCGAAGAGCCTCGTCGCGGCCTCCAGCACGGACGCGTAGCCCTCCGCCGCCGCCCGGTAGTCGCCAGCGCCGAAACGGGAGGAGGAGACGTTCAATACGGACAGGAGAGTGTTCGGGTGGGCTTCCCCGAGCGAGGCCTTCCTCGCGTCCAGCACCTCGGAGTGGAGCCTCCCGGCGGTTTCGTGGTCGCCCAGCTTGAAGGCGGAAACGGCCAGGTTGTTCTTGACGGCGAGGGCGTACGGGTGGCCCGGTCCCAGGGCTGACTCCAAGCCCGCGAGGGTCCCGGCCAAGACCGCGTTCGCCCCGGAGTGGTCCCCCAGCGCGGTCATGGCCGTGGCCAGGTCGTTCAGCGTGCTTAACGTGTCGGGGTGGTGCGGCCCCAGCACCCTCGCCCTGGCGCCGGCCAGCGCCCGGTAGGCGTCCCGCGCCCCGGCGTGGTCGCCCAGCCGGGAATGGGTCCAGGCCAGGTTGGCCGCCGCCGTCAGGGTCGCGGGATGGTCGGGCCCGAGCGAGCGGAGGAACGAGGGGAGCGCCCGCTCCTGGAGCGACTTCGCCGCCGCGAACTCCCCCAGCTCGCCCAGGGTGAGCGCGAGGTTGGACATCGTCTCCAGCGTCTCGCGGCGCTCAGGGCCCAGGACCCTCTCCCGGCCGGCGAGCGTCCGCTCCAAGGTTTCGCGGGCGGCGTTGAGTTCGCCGGAGTCGAACAGGACCGAGGCCAGGAGGTTGGCGCAGGCGAGCGAGTCGGGATCCTCGGCGCCCAAGGTCCTGTCCGAAGCTTCGCAGGCCCCCTCGAGAAGGCGCCTCGCCTCCGCGAGTTCTCCCAGCGCCTGGCTCGCCGCGGCGAGCTTCGCGGTCGCGGCGAGCGTGGACGGGTGCCCGGGGCCGAGTTGGCGGGCGTCGGCCTCGCGGACGCGGGCCAGGAGGGCTTTCGCGTCCCGGAACTCGCCCAGGTCGTATTGGGCCGCGGCCAGCCAGGCCGCCGCCTCCAACGTCTGGGGGTCGGCCGGGCCCAGGACCCTCTCGCACGCCTCGAGCGCTGGGGCGAGTATTTCCTTGGCCCCCCCGGGGTCGCCGGCCTCCCTCCTGGCCAGGCCGAGGCGGGCCGCGGCGGCGAGCGCCTCGCGGCTTTCCGGGCCCGGACCCGCCGAGAGGAGCGCCAGCGCCCGGGAGAGGGTTTCGAGCCCCCCCGCCGCGTCGCCGGCCCCCAGCAAGGCGTCGCCCAGGTTCCCGACAGCCTCCGCGACCTCGCGGCATCCGCGCCCGAAGGAGGCAGAGCAGGCCTCCGAGGCCGTTTCGAGGGCCGCGGCCGCGCCGGGGAGGTCGCCCGAGGCGAACTTCTCGGAGGCAAGGCCGCGCAGGCAGGAGAGCGTCTGCGGGTGGCCGGGGCCCAAGGCGGCGGCGGAGCGCCCCGCCAGCTCCGCCAGGGCGGCCAGGGAGGCTTTGAGGTCGGACGCGGCCAGGAGCCTCGCGGCGGTTTCCGCCGCGAAGAGGGCTTCGGGCGCGTCGGGGCCCAGGGACGCCGCGAGGGAGAGGGCGGCCTCGGCCGACGCCGGGGCGGCGTTCCCGCCCGCTATCCCCCTCTCGAAGATCTCGCGGAGCATCCGGGACCGGGCGGCGGCGGCCCTTGGATCGGACTCCCCGTAAGCCTTTTCGGCGCCTTCCTCGACTTTGTTCCACATCAGGGCCGACTCCTGGAACCACGAATTCGAGGCCAATTCCTCGGCGTTCGCCCTGGCGGCTTCCAGTTCCCCGTCCATCTCGGGGAAGGTCCAGGCGGGACGCCTGGGCGGAGGCGGGTCCGGGGCCGAGGTGGGGTCGGATGGGCCTGCCTGCATGGAAGGCGAAGCGGAAAGGGCCGGGGCGGAATCGGCGGGGAAGGCTGGGGCTTGGGGGGCGGTTGCCCTTGGGTAAGCGGTGGCTTCGGGCGCGGAACCTTCGGAGGTTGCGGAACCCCCGGAGGTTGCGGAGGCATGGGGGTCGGAAGCCGCAGGCGCGGGGGAGTCTCCAGCGGGGTAAGCCTCCGCGGGGGCGGAGCCTGAAGGCAGGGGCGCGGCGGAGGGAGCGGGCGAGGGTCCGCGCGCGGGGCCGGGCGGCGAAACGGGGTCCGGAACGTCCGCGGGCGGCGCGGGCCTGTTCGGGTTTGCGTCCGAGCTGGCGCCGGCCCTGGGGCCGCCGAGGCCGCCAGCCAGGGGGTCCGGGAGGGCGCCGGGCCGGCGTTCCGCACGGCTGGCGGTTCCGGGCGGCTGGGCCGCAGCGGGGCAGCCTGGAAAGGGAAAGCCGATGAGCGCGCAAAGGGCGAGGGACGCGCAGACGAGGGTCGCGCAGACGGCTAAGGCGCGGACAGACGGTCTCAAGGGAAGGGGGCGGCGCGGGCCCTCTGGATGGATCGGCATGAGGCGGCGCTCCTGAGGGGCGGAGGGTAGGGGGGGCGGACGCGAGGGGGGAGTAAGTTATTGCCATTGCTGATAAATATTAGAATAATATCTAAGAAATGACTATACCGTATATGAATTGAATACCCGCCATTTTCTAATATTTAGATTCAATGTCAATATATTGTATGCCTGTGATCGATGAAGTCAACGGGGGCACGGGGAGCTTCCGCTTCTGGCGTTCGGGCTGGACGGGGCCGGTCCGCCTCCGGGCTGGCGGGCTCGGTCGGGAGAAGCGGAGGATTGCCTCGAACAATAGGGCCGGCCTTCCCGCTTGCCGCGTCCAGGCCTCCCGGCGCCGCCTCCGGCAGCGTCCGGGACCATTGCAACATACCAGCCCCCTGAGGGGATGATCGAGAGCTTTAGCATTGGAGCCTGACGACGCAGCTCTCTCGGGCATGGAACCCGCTTTGCGGGCGGTATCATGGTGAAGGGGCGGGCGGGAACCGGGAGCTTTCGCCAGGCGCGCTCCGGCGTGGAGGGGCCTTCCGGGACGGGCCCGCGGCGGGGAAGGGCAGGGGGTCCGGGAAGGAGTCGGCGGTCGGGCGGGGGCCGGGGGGGGGGCCCCCCCCCGCCCCCCCCCGGGGGCATGGGGGCCAAGACCGGTTGTGTGGGGGTAAGGGACCGGCAATTTTAAATTG
>JAIRZX010000252.1 GCA_031267005.1 Deltaproteobacteria bacterium | reverse complement strand
AGTAGGGTGGACACCTCTTTCCTGCTGGAAATGAGGTGTTGTTGAGGCAATTTAATAGACCATAAATTCACTATAGTTCATCTAAATTTATAAAAGTTAGCTTTTTATATTATTGTGATCTATATCATCGATATAACCTCAGTCCCGTGTCGATTTATTGCGGCGGCGTCATGCATGACGGCGCCGCAGTAAATCCGCCCGGCTGCATTTGAGCAGTTTGACACCTCGTTCCTGGTGGAAATATGCGATGTTCCTGGTGGAAATATGCGATTGCGTCGGCAACGCAACAGAACAACAACTTACTATTGTCCATCTAAATTGTTAAAAGATAAATTTCTACGTTATTATGTTCTGTATCTTCGACATAACCCCCCTGTCCTCGCCGAATTATTTCGGCGGCGTCATGCACAGTTCCGCCGCCGGAAAGCGGTTTCGGATTCGTCCCGCTAGAACTGCCCCAGGCCCTGCCTTATGATTACCGGATCGTCGTCCATAAGCGAAACCACGGTAGAATAGTGGCCCGGCACGGGGCCCCCGTCCACCACGGCGTCCAGCTGGCCGCGGAACGCCTCCTCGATCTCCAGAGGATCGGTGGCGGCGAGGTAGCTGCCCCCCTCGTCCTCCTGGTCCCCCTCGGGCAGGGGGAGGGAAGCCGAGGTATTTATGATGGGGCTGCCCAGGGCTTTCACTATCCCGATGGGCACGTTGTGGCCGGGCACGCGGATGCCGCACTCGTGGCGGCGGGAGAGCATGATCTGGGGGACCAGCCTCGTGCCCGGAAGCACCACCGTGAACGCCCCGGGAAGGATCCTCCTCATGGTCCGGTAGGCGAAGTTGGAGACCCGGGCGTACTCGGAGATATGGGTCAGATCGGCGCAGATGAGGCTGAAAGGGCGCTTGACGCTCCGCTTCTTCAGCTTGTACAGCTTCTCGATGGAGCGCTTCTGGCGCAAGTCGCAGCCGATGCCGTACTGGGTGTCCGTTGGGTAGGCGATGAGCCCGCCCCCCGAGAGGATCTTGGCCACCCTGTCCAGGTGGCGGCCCTGGGGGAAGTCTGGGTTTATGCTGATAATCACTTGAGGCTAGCGCGGGCCCGTATCAGACCCCCTCCTCTTCTACCACTATCCTGTTGCGTCCCGTAGTCTTGGCACGGTACAGAGCCTGGTCGGCCCGATCCACGAAGCTCTCGATGGCCTCCCCGGGGCGCCAGCGGGAGACCCCGCCGCTGATGGTGACCGGGATGGAGTTCCCGCGTATCTGGATAGCCGTGCCTTCAACCGCGAGGCGAACGCTGTCTCCCAGCTCGCGCGCGGCGTCCAGGTCGAGGTCGGGGCACATCACCACGAACTCCTCGCCCCCGTAGCGGCAGGCCAGGTGGCCCCCCGCCTCGGCATGGTTCTGGAGGATCTTCGCGCAGACCAGAAGCACCCTGTCGCCTATGTTGTGGCCGTACGTGTCGTTTATGTTCTTGAAGCGGTCGAGGTCGAAGAGCACCATGCTCAATACCAGCCCGCCCCCCTTCTCGGCCGTCATTTTCGTAAACTGGAGGGTCAAGTAGCGGCGGTTGAAGAGCTGGGTGAGCTCGTCCACCGAGGCGAGGCGGGTCTGGTCCCGGAGTTCCTTGGTGAGGGCGGCTATGACGCGTCCAGTGCTGTCGATGTGGTCGGCCAGATCTGACTGGTCGTTCAGGGCCGACTTGGTCTCCATGAGGAGGTTCGCCATCATGGACTTAAGCGGTCCGTTCGCGAGGTTCGGATCCTTCATCTGGCTGGCGGACTCGGAGAGGAACTGCCGGAAATGGCCGGTGGTGTCCAGCGTCTTCTCGAGGTTGTTCTCTAGATCCTGGCTGATGCTCCCGATCTTCTCCCCCATGAGCGAGAGCTTCCGCGCCCGATCGCCCAAGTAGTCGTAAAACTCGTGGTAGAGCCTTTCCGAAAGATCCGGGCTCAAGACCGTCTTGTTCCGGAGAATCTCGTCCAGTCGCTCCTTCAGCCTGTCGCCACCGTCCTCGAAGTAGTCGTAAAACAGGCGGTAGTTGAAAGGGGTAAGCGGTATGCGGCGTTTCGCCATGAACGGCAGGAGCCGTTTGGCAGTCTGGTAGGTCGCCTCCATCAGCTTTTCGAACTCCTCCTGGAGCTCGACCGAAGCGGCCTGGCTGGCTGGGTTTACCTGGGAGCCTGGAGAATTGGTGGATGGCACTTGGAACTGCAGACCTTAAACTACGCCTCACGGGCGGGTCCTGGCGGAAACGCCCGCGAAGGCGCCGCCGTACTCCTGTCCAGAGGCCCCGGAACCGCTCCGGAAGTTCGGCCCCCGGGGAACTCTATAACAGCTAGCGATTAATCATATTAGCCCCCGTGCCCCGAAAAGTCCAGCGTATTTTAGGGCTTCCGGAGAAGAGCGGACCGAATCCGCGCCGCCGCCGAAGCCTCGGCCGGGCCTTGCCGAAAGCCGAACTGCCAGTTGGGGTCGGCCCCCGGCGCTGGCGCCTTCGCGGTCCCGTCCCCCGGCCGTGGGGGCGCCGCCTCTCGGCGCTGCTTGCGGCAGGCCGGTACCTTCAACCGCCGGGCTGAGCTTCACGGGCGGCAACGGGGGCGCCCCGAACAAACGGGGAGTCCAGGCCGATCCGGAAGCCCGGAGCGTCTCAGGCTGGAACGCGCCCGGGAGCCGGGAACGAGGCAGAAGCCAAGGGCGGGCCCGGGAGCCAGGAACGGGGCCGGACCCGGGAGAGGGCCATGGGCCTGGAAAGAGGCTGGAGGCTTGGGGTCCGCTCGCAACGGAACTCAGGCCAAACCCGGGCCAAACGTCGGAAGAGGCGGAGAATCCGCCCTCGGGCCACTGCCGCCGCCAGGAAGCGGCGCGCCCTGCCGCCCGCGTCAGTCTGGCCCCCCACCTTGGGGAGGGAAAGTTAACCGGCCGGAAAGGCGGGCTGCGCAGCCGCGCCCCGTCCGGGCTGAAATGCCCAGCGAAAGGGCGTTACTTCCCCAAGCGGAAAAGTATCGGTCCCGACAAACGCCAACGCGCCCGGCGGACAAACCGAACCGCCCGGCCAGCGTCGCCCCCGGCCCCGGGAAGCCCGCCGGAAATTCATGCTGGCTGGCCCGCCGCAGGGGCAACTTCGGAGGCAAGCCTCCACCGCGCCGCGCCCGGCCCGCCGTGACATTTCAAAGCGTCTTCTCGCAGACGCCCCGGAAGCTTCAGCGCCATGGCCTGCCCTGTCCGTCCGGCGGCAAACTGCCGCCGAAAGGGAACAAGCGGGTCCCCCGGACGCGCAAACGCCCTCGCGGCCCCGCCCCGCCCGAACGCAGAAGCGGCCGCAGGGGGAACGTTACGCCCGCCTACGGCCGCTTGGAAGGCCCCCGCCGTCCGGCTCGGCGGCGGGGCGACAAAGACAACTCTACTGCTTCAGCTGGTTGTGGCCGGCCTCCGGGCGGTGCCCCACCACGTGCAAGCCCTTGACCTCGCGCTCGAAGTCCTCCAGGGCGTAGTTCTTGTAGACGGAGGCGAAGCGGATGTAGGCGACCGGGTCCAGCTTCTTCAGGAACTCCACCACCCTCTCGCCGATCTCGCGGGTGGGGATCTCCTTGTAGTTTGCCTCCTGGAGCTTGCGCTCGAGCTCGTCGATGAAGGCGTCGATGGTCGAGACCGCGATGGGCCTCTTCTGGGCGGCCATCATGATGCCCCTCTTGAGCTTTGACCTGTTGTAGGACTCCCTCCGCCCGTCGTTCTTGATGAGCATGGGGGTCTGCTCCTCCACCCTCTCGTAGGTGGTGAAGCGGTGGTTGCAGGAGGTGCAAACCCTACGCCTGCGGATGGCCGCGTTCTCCCGGCTGAGCCTGCTGTCGAGAACCTTGTTGTCCAATTTGCCGCAATACGGGCACTTCATTTGAACGTCTCCTTGAGGATCAGGCGGGCAGCGCCCGCCATTTTTGAACGACGGAACCTCGGCCAGGCGCGGTGCCCGGATCCGGGTCGGGAGGGTATATTGAAGGAGCGAAACCTTGAACAAGCCTGGTTCGGGGACTGCCTGACCATGCCGCGGGCCCGACTGGAAGCTGGGAAAACCTTGCAAAACCCTTTAGCTACGGCGCGGGACGCCGCCGTCCCGCCCGCCCGGATATCCCCCGGGTAAAACCAGCCCCGCCAGCCGTCCGCATCAGGGGACCCGCTCGCGGCCGCTGGCCCGCAGGGAACCGCGGCGCAGGCCCGCGCGACGGACGCCTTTCGGGCGCACGGCGCACTGCCCCTGCCGCGGGCGGTGCCGATTCGGCGTGTCCGCCGGGGGCGTCGATCGCCCCGAGGGGAGCCCGGTTGCCCTCCCCTGTGAATATGACGGCCGGCTCCAGCTTGGTCCTTGGCGCCAACAGGCGCAAAAGGGCGCTTGGGAATCCTTCCGTCAGTCCGGCGGATTGTCATGGCGTCCGAAGCTGCCGCCGAAACCTCGAAGGGTATTGGCCCCGCCGTCTCGACAACGGAAAGGCCTCTTCCGGGGGGCTTCTGCCCTCCGGCGAAGGCGGCTTGGATACCTAAATGACTCAATAAGGCTAAATCAAACTTAGCTTGCATGTAATTATGCATAATTAGCAAAATGAGTCAATCAAATCTTCCACCTTGCTGCCCATTTCGTATAATTTTGCTCTCTAATGACTCAAAAGGGTACAGTTGTCAGACTCTGCCCTCCCGCATTCCGGATCCTCTTAAACTGAAGGCCTATCCAGGCCCTGGGACTGTTTTGGAGTCCTCCCGAGAGCCATATAATTATATTAATAAGATATAAATCTATGTCTATTATCACTTACAAATCACCCCCGGATTTTTTTAGCTCTTTTTTTTTAAATTTTCCGTTTGTGCCCCCCATGCGCCCCCTGGAAACCCCTTGTCCGGCGCCCGCGAACCCCTTGTGCGGCACCCGCAGCCATTCTTTGGCTTCCGGCCACTCCCTCCGGCGGGGCCGGCGCCGCCTTTTTCGAACCTCCCTGCCCCCCAGCCCCCCGCTCCCGCCGGACATCTTGAGATAAGGGAGGGGCTCCCGGACCTCTCGACCGCGTCCGCAAGCCCGTTCCCCGCAGAGCCTTCGCCGCCTGGAAGGCCGCAAAGCGCCTTGCGGCCGACAGCCGGGCCCCCGCCCGGGCGGCTCTGGGCCTACCCGGAGCCCCCGCCTTTCCCCTGACGGCCCCCCGCGCCCGCACCAGATTCCCCGCGTCCCCGCCTCCACCGCTCCAGCGCCGCCCAGCCTTCGTCGCGGTTCTCCTCGGGTCACCACGGTTCTTCCGCCGGCCTTTCACCCCGTCCCCACGGTCCTTCCTCCGGCCTTTCACCCCGCCCGCCCGGCCCTTCCGCCCGGCCTTTCACCCCGCCCGCCCGGTCCTTCCGCCCGGCCTTTCATACCCTCCCCTCCGGTCCCCACGCCCGTCCTCACCCCCCGTCCTCCCCCCCTTCTCCTTCCATCCCCGCTTTCCTCCCCGTTCCGCCCTCTTCCCTCCCGTTCCTTTTCCCTTCTTGTCCCGTTTTATCCAGTCCTGCCGCTCCTTACCTCCCC
>JAIRZX010000205.1 GCA_031267005.1 Deltaproteobacteria bacterium | reverse complement strand
TCTGAGATTAGCTGATATTAGATGAGTTGTGCTGAGATTAGCTGAGATTAGCTGAGATTAGCTGTGATTAGCTGTGATGAGAGGGGCTGAGAGGAGATGAGCTGAGCTGAGCTGAGATTATCTGAGATGAGCTGAGCTGAGAGGAGATGAGCTGAGATTATCTGAGATGAGCTGAGAGGAGATGAGCTGAGAGGAGAGGGGCTGAGAGGAGAGGGGCTGAGAGGAGATGAGCTGTGAGGAGAGGGGCTGAGAGGAGATGAGAGGAGAGGAGAGGGGCTGAGAGGAGATGAGAGGAGAGGGGCGCGACTTTGCGGCCGCGAGGCCTGGTCCGCTCGGGCCGCGGCGCCGAGACGCGGGATCAAGGGACTCCCAGGAAGGCGTTGGGCCTGCGCGGTAATCAGGGGAGGCCGGCTTTTTTAGCTCGGCCGCCTCTTGCCGCAATGGTGCCTGGCGGAAGTCAGGGAAGCATGCCGGCGGACACGGCTTTTTGGGGCGCCCCGGCTCCCAGTTTACCGACCGCGCCATCACCATATTAATATAGTAGAAGGGGGGGGCATGAAGGCCGCGCGGAAGGCGTTCCGAGTCAACGGAGCCTTAAAGCCGGGGGGCGCCACGGGGCGCCTGCCGCCCGGAGGGGCGGGGCAAGGGGAGCCGCGGGCGTTTTAAGGGGACGCAGGCATTAGGGGCGGAGCCGGAGAGGCGAGGTGACGGAAGATACGGAGGCCGCCGGAAATCCGGGACAGCGGGAAACGGGAGCCTCCATAAGCCGCGAAGGCGTAAAGCTGCGGAGCTTCCTCCGAGCCTGCTCGGGCAGAGGGGCAAGACGGCGTCGACAGAAGGCGCTGGCCGCCGGTCCCTGGCCGTTAGTCCGCTTCGACATGAAAAGTTCCGCGCCGTGCGTCGCGGAGCCGCACGGCGCTGGCGGGCTGAGACGAGGGCAGGAGGGCGATGCGCCGGAGCCGAGAACGCGGGGAGCCATCGTTTTTTAACGACTGAAGCGGTAACGGGCTATACGGTGAACGCTTGGGAAATTGACTGCGCGGGGCGGCGCGGCGGGCGCAGAGTCGGTTGCGGGCGGTTTTCCGGCCTCAAGGCGGCGGAAAGCCTGAGGCGAGCCATGATGGGCAAAACGCGGGTTAGAGCGGCTGTCCGCTTGGAGCCAGGAAGGCACCTGAAGGGGGGACACGCTTTTAGGTAAGCCCCGGGCGGGAAAACCACAAAGAATTATGGAGCCGGGAATACCTTGCGGATGCCCATCCTTTAGGGCGGGCTCATTCCGGAGGCGGCCTTCCGGAGGGCCTTTCCGGAGCGACGCTTCCGGGTTTTCCTTTCCGGAGGAGTCATTTGATGACTTAAAGCCGTCCGCGGCGAACTCGGTCCGGCGCAGGGCCCATGCGGCAGGGCGGCTTTAAGCGGCCTTAATCCGGCTGCGGCTTGGCGGCGCGCCATCTCCGCAAGCGCGGGCGGGGGAGTTGAACCGAAACGTCCGGACGCTCGCATGAAAGGAGGGCGGAGGCAGCCGGATCCCCGGGCGAGTACAAGGCAAATGATTCGAAAACTATAGGGAGCATGGCGTCTTGGCTGGCTGGGGAGGGGGAGCGGATTGGGCATGGGAGACGAGGAAAGAGGACGTTGGGAGCAGCGCGGCTGAGGGCCTGGAAAAGCCGGAACGGGGCTGGAAATGCCTGAATGGGCGGGGAAGGCCGGTAACGGCGGGAAAGACGGGAAGGCCGGGAAGGACGGGAAGGACGGGAAGGACGGGAAGGACGGGAAGGAAGTTCGGGTTCGCATTCGGCGAAAGTCGTCCTCCGGCAGAGGTCCTGGAGTGCGGCCGTCGGCCCAGCGGCTAGAGAAGGCGCCGCGTTGGTCCTGGCGACGTCGGGCTTTAAAATTGTGGAGGCTAGGGATATACTCGCCGCGCTCCCGGCGACTTCGCCCGGCGATGGGTAAGGGCGGGCGGCCGCCGGGGCGGAAAGACGAAAGACATGGACATAATCCTCTTCGAGCCGGAGATACCGCCGAACACCGGAAACATCGCCAGGCTCTCCGCAGGGCTGGGAGTCCGGCTCAATCTCGTGGGACCTTTGGGGTTCTCCATAGCCGACAAAGATCTGAAGAGGGCCGGACTGGACTACTGGCCTTTCGTGGATCTGCGCGTGTGGCCGGACTGGAAGTCTTTCAGGGCCGCCTGGGAGGGCGGGCGGATCATAGCCACCTCCGCAAGAAGCGGCGAGCACTTCTGCCGCTACGTCGCCGAGGAGGGGGACGGTCTCCTGTTCGGGCCGGAGACAAGAGGCCTTCCGGACGAGCTTACGGACGCCGCCGACAGGGTGTACGTCGTTCCTTTGAGGCCAGGCGTGAGAAGCATCAACCTCTCCACGACGGTGGGGTTCTTTATGGGGATAGCTATGTCCAGGCTGAGAGCCGACGAGGCTTCCCGCGCGTGAGGGGAACGGGCGGGAACTTAAAGCGGGGCCAGCGGGAGTTCCAAGGGGCGTTTAAGCGCGAGAGCGCGAAGCTCAGCGGACGGAGGGATTGCCGCGCGGAGGCGGCGCGGGCGGGCGGGCGGCGCGTCGACCCTGAGGGAGGGGCATGGAAGCGGCGCCGTGTTTCCGTGACGCCGTGGCGGCAAAGCGCCTGGCACGGGAATTCTCTGTCCCGGCGCCAATGTCCAAGCCCCCTGGATCAACTCCCAAGCCCTAAGGAGCGGGGACTCCCGGCTTCAGTTGCCCCCCTCTCTCCGGCGCTCCTGTCAGGCTGCCTGAGCCAGGGGACGACGGCGGCGAAAGGCAATGCGCTTGAAACACGGGGCGGTCCCGTCTCGGTTCTTAGGCAGAGAGGTTGCGTCTCAGTCAGCTCCCTGGGATTTTGGCTGAAAAGACTTGAAAACAAACGGAAACGCGGGCGGGATCTCCCGGAAAAATGGGGAAGGTATTTGGGAAATTCGGTAACAATCAAGAACTGTTGAGGTTTTTCTTGATCAGTGCTAGGCGAGGTAAATAAAAATCAGCAAGGAGAAAGCCGAGGGCAGGCCGTCCTTTGAAAAGGCTGATTCGGCCAGGTCAGGCTTCGTCGCCGACGGAGGTTTTTCGTTGTCAGGCGTTGCGGAAAGCCCTGGCGTTCAGATGCCCTTTCGGTTCAAAAATCGTGGGCCTGTAGCCAGTGCGGTTCCCGTCCGGGAGAGCCGCTGGGCCCTGAAAGGTCGGAATTGGCCAGTTGCCGCGGGGCGTCCGGCGCGAAGCGCGGGAAGACCGGGGCCGTCTGAGGGAAAGGGTCCGGAGCTTCGAGGCGGGAGAGGTCTTGGCGATCGGAGCTCCGGCAAGGCGATCCGGTTTGTTTCGCCAGTCGGCGTAAGGCCATGGGGAAGGAGGCGCAGGCGGCGGGGATTCGGAAGCGGCGATGCCGTCCGGGCTCCCGAAAAGGCGGATGCTCCCGGTTTTCTGGCCGGGGAAATGATTGGCGCTCACGATAAGCGCTTGGGGCTGGCGGCCCGAGAGCGGATTTGGCGTTGAAGGGGGCCTGGCTCCGCTGAGGCCGATGACGCAAGGGATAAGGCGGGAAATGCCTCTGGCGGGAGACGCGACTCGTATCGCTTTGCGGGCGTTGGAAGGCGCGTGCCTTAAGGCGGGCTGGCATGGGCCGCCAAGGGAGCGCGAGCATGGGATTCCAAGAGAGTAGCACGGAAAATTTAACGGGAGGATAGAATCGGTGCAACGGCGGGAGTGCCCTGACTGGGTTAGGCGTCTTCCGGACGTTCGACCGAGAAGCGGCCGGCTCCGTTGGCGTAGCGGCGCATTGGCGAAGCGACGGGCAATGTTGTCAAAAATTCTTAAAGCGTGCGGAAATTCGGGGAATAGGCGATGCGGCGGGAGCTGAAGCGGCGGAGCGTATACCTGCTTTCGGCGGAAGAACAAGTTGCCGAATCGGCCAGGAAACGCGGCCCTGCAAGGACGGTCGCGAATGGAGGGCGTCGGGTTCCCCAAACCGGAGAGCGTGGAAAATCTTGGTACCGCTAAAAATATTAATGAAAAAGCTTGCAAGGGGAAAAAGTTCTATGCGATAATCAATCCGTCGGGAAGAAACTCCCAACAAGTGCCGATGTCGGCACGGCGCGCCGCTCGGGCCGTCTAGGTCGGAAACGGCAGGGAGACGCAGAAATTCTCGAACCCAGCATACGGCGGGGCCCGGCGCCCGTAAGGAGGCGCGGCCCGACGCCTACGGCAAGCGAAACGCCGCACCGAGGAGAGCGTTTATACGTTCCTCGAGATCAAGAGCGTTGAACACACGGCCCCGGAACCCTTGCGTCCCTTGCGGGCGCGGGCCGCTGACGACGCCCGCAACCAACAGCCCGGAGGCTGCCGCCGCCGGACGCCGCCTGTCCCCGCACGGGGCGGCGAGCGGATTCCGCCGTCTTGCCGGTAACGGCGCGGACGGTCCAGTACCGAAAGGACTATCATGACCATGGACACACTGCTTCCCGGCGACGACGAGAGCTTGGACCTCGACGAGATCCGGGCCGCGGCCACGAACGACGACGACGACGAGGACGACGACTCGGACGACGGCTCCTCCGGCTCCTACTTGATGGACGATGACGACGATATGGACGATGACGAAAAGGACGAAGGCGACGAGGCGGACGAGGGCGACGCGAACGACGCCGAGGACGAATTGGACGACGAGATTCAGGAGGACGCGGAGTTCGTCCCGGTGCCGGAGAAAACGCCGAGGGCGGGACGCAAGTCTTCGCCGCGCAAGCCCGCGGCGTCCAAGAAGCCCTCCGCCCGCAAGCCCGCCGCGAAGAAGGCGGCCTCCCCGCGCAAGCCAGCGGCGGCCAAGAAGCCCTCGGCCCGCAAGCCCGCGGCGGCCAAGAAGCCCTCGGCCCGCAAGCCCGCGGCGGCGAAGAAGCCCGTAGCCCGCAAGCCCGCGGCGGCGAAGAAGCCCGCGGCCCGCAAGCCCGCGGCGGCGAAGAAGCCCGCGGCCCGCAAGC
>JAIRZX010000130.1 GCA_031267005.1 Deltaproteobacteria bacterium | reverse complement strand
AATGGAGGAAACGGTCCCGCCGCCGGAAAACCCCGCGCGGGCGGCGGGCGGAGGGACGGAGGGGTGAGCCGGCCTCGGGGCGCCGGCAGCGGCTTGTCCTCCCTAGAGTGGAAAGGCGGGCTCCTTTTACGGCCGAGGCGCCTTTCCGCCCGGCGCCGGGGGCGTCGCCCGGAAGGGACTTCCCCGGAACCCCTGGAAGAGGCGGCCTCGCGGCGGGCGCAAATGTCCCCCGGGAAAGCCCGTGGCGTCCTCGGGGGCTCTCCGGGAAGTCATGTCCGGCCCCCCGTTCCGCGCTTTGGAACGCGGCGGCGCCGGAAGGCGGGGAGGGGAGGGGAAACGGAAAGGCGGAAGGCATCCATCTGAATCCGCAAGGCATCGACTGTGAGTAGTACCGGGGAAGAATCCCCTTCAAGTCAATCCTCAAAGAAGCCGTCCGGCCGAGGGGGCCTTCAGGCTGTTTCCGGCGGCTGGCGCGGGAGCGCGTCGGCCGCGGTACCTAAATCAGGCGCCCGAGCGGTTTGCTCCAGGCGCGCTGGACGGGGGGCTAAACTCGACGGCGCCGGGCGGGCGCGGCGGCGGCCCCGGGGCTACAAAGAAAGCCGAGGTCGGAAGGCCGGGCTCTCCGGACAATCCGGGGGCCCGGGCCGCTGAAGCGGCGAGGGAGGCAAGTGCCTTTTAAAAAAATGGATACCAAATATTGTATAATCACTCCTTTTTTTTGTCAATGGGGAAAACGGCCAAAGCCCAGAATGTTTTCCATCCCGGATTCTGGGCCGAAGGACCCCCTCCAACCCTTCTGGAGAAGCCGCGTCCGGAAGGGGCTGGCGGAAGAAGGACTTCAGGCAACATAGACCTGCGGGATACTGCGCTGGAGCCCGGCACGGAAAGCGGCCCGGACGCCGAAGCGGGCAACCGAGCGCCGGAAGAAACTGTGACTGCTTCCCTCCCTTCCCTCTGGTGGAAAAGTGACAGCACGGTTGAACGTCCCGGCCTGTCCCGATGGCGGAAAAAGCTTTCCTTCTTCCCGCCTCATCTACAATTAAGATTATGGCCTAATCTACCACTGTCAAATTCCATTGTCAAGCGATTTTAACAATTTTTTCTCCTTTCCGATTATTATTTTTGCCGCCAATTCCATAGGCCAAAATTTGGAAGTGTCCTTCCGCGGGGAAAACAGGCGGCCCGCCTGGGCGAAGGCAAGGCCTGCGCCGGATGGGAAGGCGGCCAGCCCGGCATCGGGGACGGCGGAATAGGCCTGGGGTGTGCGTAACGGGGCTGTCCCGGGAGCGCCGGACCAGTTAGGGAGTCCGCAGTCCGGCTGCCAGTAAAAGGGACCAGCCCCCCCGTGAACGGAGTATCCGGCCGCGGGAGGGCTGGCCAAAGGCTCCTGAAGGGAGGTCCGGAACGAGGAGGGACAGGAGAAGGCAGGAGTGCGATGGCCGAGGGGCCGGAAGGGAAGGAGCCGGAAATCTGGAGCGCGGGAGAAAAGGGCGGCCGGGGAGTTCCTGTTAGGCAATCCCAGCCGCCATGCGAACATACGCAACGTCAACGGGTAGGCTGCGGGCCGTCAGCGCCCGGACTTGGCCCGAGAACAAATTATCCGTTCTCGGGGAGGCGGGACGCTCCCCACCCCCCGCCAGCCGGTAACCTTCCTTCGGTTCTCGGACCGCCTCCTTCGGCCTCCCGGCAAGTATCCTTTAACGGTTGACGGGAAAACAAGGGTGACGGTCGAAGCGCCGGGATAGGGAGCGGGCTCGCCTGGATGAGAGCCCGGAAAGCCGGTGTGAGGAGAGCCGAGTCCCTTGCAAAGCAGCGTCCGGAATCCTGGAGGCGGGGGAGCCGAGGGGCGGGCGGGGAGGCCAGTTCTCCGGCGTCGGCAGCCGTGCGAGCGGATACTGCGTTCATGGCGAGTGCGGGTGGCTGCCAAGTCCTCCAGGCCGGGCCCGTGAAACGGATACTGAGTTTGAACCGTTCGAAAGAAAGCCCCATGGCTCCCCGTGTTCTGCGGGTTCCGCGAGTTCTCAGGGGACCTCGGGTTCCTCGGGCTCCTTTGTTTCCATGGGCTCCGCAGGCTCCAAGGGCTCTCAGGGCTCCTCGGAGTCCTCCGCTTCCATGGGTTCCGCAGGCTCCAAGGTCTCCTCCGCTTCCATGGGTACCGCTGGCTCCAAGGGGCCTAAGGGCTCCTCGGGCTCCGCTGCACCTAAAGCCATCAGGGGCCTCCCCCTGCGGAAGCGCGGCCGGTCCTTTTCCGGGACGGCCGCGCCCTGAACGGACGTTGACATCGTTCCGGGTTGTTTTCTATACTGGCTTGTTTGCGGAGAGCCGTTTCGCCCGACCGGGAAACGGGGCGGCCCCGGCCCCCACCGGCATTCCGCTTCCCCGCCGCCGGCCTTTCCGGGACCCCGGGCGCCGGTCATTTTTTTTCCCGACGACCCTTCGCCGTCATCGGGGGCCTTCCGGAGTCCCCTTCCCAGGGAGGGGCTTCCCGAAGTCCCCCTCCAGGCCCTTATTCCCGCCGTCCGGACCTTCCGTGCGGAGGACCTTCCCTGCGGAGCCCGTCTCCGCCCCCGTTTCCAGCTTCAAGCCCGGTTAAGGCCGCTTCGACGCGCGTTCCGCCCCTGCGGCGCGCCCCGGCGGTGGGGCCAAGCCCCGCCCGGAGGTTCCAAGATGTCAGATTTCGTGATAAACGACCGCCGAGCCTTCACTAAAGGCGGAGAGCTCAAAACTGAACCCGAGGCGGAAACCCCCGCCCCCGAAGGGGAAGGCGGCGGAGCCGAAGCCTTGGGCAAGACGGAAGGCGGCGTCGGGGCCGATTCCGGGGAGAAGGCCGGGGCCGACTCCGGGGAGAAGAAAGACGGGAGGCCCCGCTCGGACGATCTCCCGGCCACCTTCTCAACTTTGACCATAGGCCTTGCCACGACTGCCATGATGCATATGGAAGGCCACTCGCCGGACGGCGGGAAGGCCGACCAGGACCTCTCGGCCGCGAAACATTACATCGACATCCTGGCCGAACTGGAAAAAAAGACCAAGGGCAACCTCTCGGTGGAGGAGGGGAATTTGCTGAAGACCTTCCTCTTCGACCTCCGCATGAGATTCGTCGAATTATCGCGCCGGAGCTGATGCCCCAGGCGGCATGCCTTCTCACCGCACCTCCCACAGGCTTCTGAAAGGAACCGAATAAATGAGGAATTTCTCAGGCAACTCGCCGGTCGCCCCGTTAGCGGGCATCATGGCGGCCGCCGCCCTAGCCCTCGCCTGGATGCCCGGTCTCGCCTGGGGCGGCCAACCGTCCCCCCGGCTTGTGCCCGCGCAGACCCCGGCGGCGCAGGCCCCGGCGGCGCA
>JAIRZX010000123.1 GCA_031267005.1 Deltaproteobacteria bacterium | reverse complement strand
TCCTCCTTGCCGACGGCAAGCGACACCAGGACGGGCGTTTCCGAGGCGCCTCCGTAACCCCTCCGGTGAATCTGGTCCATTCCGGCCCTTGTCGCCCTGCCGGCCCCCTTTGCGTTTTCCGTAATTTTCAGTTCCAGAACGTACGTCATGGAGCCTAAGACAACCTCCAGATCAAGACGGCCGCGGTTCTCCGGTTTCTCAGGGGTGGTTTTGGCCCCGGCCATCCATAGGCAGGTTTGCAACAGGGAACGGTAGTAACTCTCGCCCCTTTCCTTTTGTAGCTTCTCCACCAGCTTCGCCGCCTTGTTCTCGTCCGACGGTTCAAGACTTTCCGAACCGGATATCTTGCGGATGATTTTCTTGAGTGACCTGACCAGCGGGACTCCGTTCGCGTCCAAGTGGTCACGGTAATGGATGCCCGCGAGAAGTTTAATTAAGACGTTAACCATGCCAGCGATATCGCCGGATGCCAGTCGATCGCCCAGTTCCCGTCCGGATTCGTCGATGCCCTCCCAGTCGGATGTGAAGTTCTCCATAAACAGCGTTGAAATCGCCTCTCTAACCTCGCTGTTAGGATAATCCAGGAGATACGCTCCTCCCTTTTTGGACCTGAGGGTCAAGTAGCCCGATTGGTAGAGGAAGCCTGCCGGCGAAGTGGCGTCTATTTCCCCGGGAGCTCTAGCCCGGCTGTATGTCATTTCCTGTCCCTGGAACTGGTCGACCGTAAGCGCCTTATCCCGCAGGTATTTTCTGATGACGGTGTTAGAGCCTGATTCCATCCAAAAGTTTCCGAATTCTTTTGCCTTGAAGAACGAAAGGACTGAAAAAGGATTGTACACCTCGTTTTCTCCGTCAAAGGAAAACCCGTCGTAATATTCCTTGAGTTTATTTACAAGCTCTTCTTCGCTTAATTTTAGCTCAAGGGCGGTACGGTTTATGAAAGGGACAAAATACGTCTTCAGCTCATCATGGGTGTAGCCCATGAAAGCGCTGAATTTTGGAAAAAGGGAAATGTCGAGGAGATTGTTGAGCTTGGAAAAAACACCCATCCTGGAAAACTTAGTGACTCCGGTAATGAAGGCTAACTTGAGATGCTTTTCTTCAACTTTTATCTGCGTATAAAACTGTTGCATTATGTTCCGCGTATCGGAAAGCAACTTTTTATCATAAGTAAACTTGTCCCTGCAGAGAAGGTCTATGACGGGGGCGTCGTACTCATCCAAGAGGAGGACTGCCTCCTGGCCGCTCGCCTTGTGGACGTCCCGAATAAGATGAGAAAATGCATCAGCACAATCAACACCGCGTAAGGAAACCTGATGCCGCTCAGCCATTATTTCAAGACGCCCCATGATTCTGTTTTGCAAAAGTACATTGCTTTCGCTGCCCGCCACAGCAGACATGTCCAGCATAATAACAGGGCAAACCTCGAAATCAGGGGAACTCATATCTTTTTCGGCAGCGAGGCCCTGGAAAAGATCTTGGCGTCCCGAGTAGAAGGCATCGAGCGTCGTCACAGTAAGGGACTTGCCGAAACGGCGGGGGCGTGCGCAAAAGACGAACTTGCCAGCGTTCTCGAGATCAGTGATATACTTCGTCTTGTCAACGTAGACTGCCAGTTTTTTCCTAATGTCTTCAAAGTGCGCCAGCCCTATGGGCAGTACTGGTAAATCCTGGGTCATTTGGCTCGCATTCCGGCTTTAGGCCTTCAAGATAATTGAGGCGAAAATATTGCCCTTTCTATTTATACAACAATCAGTATTTTTAATCAATTCTTGATTCCCCTGCAAAAAAAAGGCAGCCGCCTCCGCAAAGCCGAACGCTCCATAAGGGAGGAGATATCCGCGACTCCCCCGGCGGAGTGGTCGATTCGGGCTTCAAAAACGATACTGGCACGGGTCCGCCGTTGCTGGCCACTCTGCAAGTCCGCAAGCCTGCAAGCCTGCAAGTCCGCAAGTCCGCAAGTCCGCAAGTCCGCAAGCCCGCAAGCCCGCAAGTCCGCAAGTCCGCAAGTCTGCAAGTCCGAGAGATTATATTATTAGCGAGTGTTTTGCCTATCTCCTTACTGTCAAGTTTTAGTCCGGACTGCCAGACCGTTTCCCTGTTACGCTCCCCCCGGACTCTCAGGCAAGCCGCACGAGCTTCTCACGCCAGGGCCGGAACTTGCAGATACCCATGACGCTCAAGCCGGCCGGCTTCATCTGGTTCGCGGGGGTCCGACTTACGGTACCTCCGGCACCTCAGCTTGCCGCCCTTCAGGGTCCTTTTGAGCCCGCTCGCCGGCGCCCTGGGCGCCGTTGCGCTGCTTGCCATCGCCATATTTTCCGGTTGCCCGTTCCGGGCGCCTTTCCTGGCGATCTTAAGGCTTGCCAGGCTACGCCTCATCCCGCAGGCGCCCAGCTTCCCTAAGCTTCACGGGACACCGCCCCCTGCACTGGCATGCCGCGCGAGAGGCCCTGCCGAAATGGACGTTCACGGCGTCCCCGCCCTTGCCCAAGGCCGCCGAGACGGCCTTCCGGCCCTGCGGGCACTTAGGTCACGGCGCACTTGTCGTCGGCCGTGAACTCCACAAAGATTATCCCTTCGGAGGCGGCAGACGAATCGTCTGCGACGCCGTCCCCTGGGATACTGAACTCCCCGACGGCGGGAGCCTCGGAGGCGGAGGGAGCCTCGGAGGCGGCGGCCGACTCGGCGGGGACGGCCTCACCGGCGGGGCTAACCCCCTCGGCGCCCGCGGAGCCGTCGCGCCCGGCCGTCCAGGCACGCCAGAACTTCTCGGGGAGTTCCGGCTTCGGGGCCTCGCCTCCGATACCCGTGTCGCGGAACCAGTCGGCGAGCTCGCCCGTTCCGCCGCTGAAGGCCGCGGCCCGCTCCCGGAGCGCGAGGTAGCTCGCGAACATGGCGCCCGCCCGCGAGGCCGGGAGGAAG
>JAIRZX010000060.1 GCA_031267005.1 Deltaproteobacteria bacterium | reverse complement strand
CGGCGGCGAGGCCTTCATCCACACGGGGAGGCAGCCGGAAGGAGGACTCCAGGAACAGCCTCTTCTCGGCGTCGTACAGTACCAGGGAAGGTATTTCCCTCGTGCGGTTCAAGCTCGCTTTGCTGTCCCGGAGCGGGCCCGGCAAAGGGGGGCTTTCGGCTCCCCGGGGCCCGGCGGTTCCCCGGGCCTTTCGGCTTGCCCGGCGCCCGGCGGTTCCGGGGGCTTTCGGCTTGCCCGCTCCCGGCGTTCCTGCCGGGCGCCGGCTTTCCGGCTGGCCCGCGGCGGCCCGGGACTTCCGGATTCCACCGTCCGGCCTACATGATCATGATATAAGGGCGGAGCGCGAGGTTCTTGGCCCGGAGCTCCCGGCCGTAGGCCTCGGCCGCCGCCTGGTCGTCGAAGACACCGCTCATGACCCTCCACCAGGGCTGGTTGTTGACCGTGACCGACACGACCTCGGCGGGGAGCCCTTCGCCCTCCAGGCGCTCGCGGAGGGCGAGGGCGTTGGATTCCTTGGTGAAGGACCCGATGATTATCGTGTAGCGCCTCTTGGCCCCCGGGGCCATAGGCGGCGGGGGGGCGACGCGGGGGGGCTGGGGCGGGGCGGTCAGCCTGGGGCGGTTGGGCTTGGGGTCCGCCTCGGGGTCGGGCGGCTTCAACTCGATCCGGGCCGCCTTTGGCACAGGCCGTTCGGGATCGAGCCTCCTCCCGACTGGCTCCATGCGGCTTATGAGCGGCGCCATCTCGGCTGCCCCGCCCCTGACGGGGCCTATGGCGTGCGTCGCCCAGTCGAACTCCAGTTCTTCCGGGGCGAAGACCCCGCCCACGGCGCGGGAGGGCCCGGCGCCCGGGCCGGCCTCGGGCTCGGGCGCCGGCTCCTCGGGCACGGCGGGGTTGGTCACCACTTCCGGCGGCGGCTCTATCTTGAAGCTCATGGCTGGAAGGCGCTCGGGCTCCGCCGGGGACTCCGGCTCGGCCTGCTCCCCGGGCGGGTCAGGATCGGCGGGCCCCCCCAGGTAGGACAGCGCGATCCACGCCGCAGCGACGGCGGCGGCGGCGAAGGCGCCGACCGCCTTGAGCCTCGGGCGGGCGGGCGCGGGCTCGTCGGGGTCCCGGCGGCGCGGGGCCTTGACCCCTCCCCTGGGGACCCTCAGCGGCGGCTGGGAGGCCCCGGCGCGGCGCGGGAAAAGGAGGGCGAGGGCGGGCAAAACGACAAGGAGCGCCAGCGCCGCCAGCGCGGGGGCATGGGATGGCGGGCGCGCGAAAAACGGGGCGGTTGCGCTTAAAGCCGTAATAATCACGTCCCGCGCCCTATTTCCCGTCGCCGGCTGGCCCGGAAGATCCGGGAAGCCCCGGGGCGCCGGGTTTGCCCGTGGCGCCGCCGGCGGACGGGCCTCCGGGTGCGCCCGTGAAAGGGACCCCGTCCCCGCGCCGTTCCGCGTCCCCGCGCTCGCCGTCCGCTTCCGGGAGCCTGCCCGCGTGGGGGGGCGGCCCCTGGGCGCGGCGCCTCCGGGCGCGAACCGCGGTGACCACCGGGCCGGAGGCCAGGTAAATTAGCCCCAGGGGCAGCAGGAGGGTGCGGCCCTTGAAGATGACCAGGGCCAGGACGAGGATTATGAGCACCAGGGTCTCGAAGGGGCGGTTGTTGTGGCTGACGACTTTGTTCTTGAGGCTGAAGTAGTCGAGGTTGGAGACCATCAGGAAAGCCGTGACGACGGTCAGCGCCAGGACCAGCGCCGGGTCGGGCACGAAGGGGGGGGCGCCGGGGGTCCTGTGGTGCCACAGCACCGCCGCGGCGGCGATGGCCGCCCCCCCCGGGATGGGAAGCCCCTGGAAGAAGCCCGGGTCCCTGCTCCCGGCGGAGACGTTGAAGCGCGCTAGCCTCAAGGCGCCGCAGGCCAGGAACACGAAGGCTGCCACGAAGCCCAGGGTCATGGTCTTGTCGTCGGAGGGCACGGCGGAGAGTATCCCCCTGTTCACGTGGCGGAGCGCCCACTGGTACATGAGCACCGAGGGCGCCACCCCGAAGGACACCAGATCGCAAAGGGAGTCGTACTCCACCCCGAAGCGGGAGGTGGTCCTGGTCATGCGGGCCACGGTCCCGTCCAGCGTGTCGAAGACAGCCGCGAGGAAGATGGCCCACGCGGCGGGGGCGAAGCGCCCGTTAATGGAGGATACTATGGAGAAGAAGCCGGCGAAGAGGCTGAAGGTCGTAAAGAGGTTGGGCAGTATGTAGACCGCCCGGCGTTCTTTGGCCCGGTTCTTCCGTTTCTGGGACATGCGGTGGGTCCTCTGGCGGGCCGAGGGGCCGCCGCGGGGGGGGGCTTGGCCCCGCGCCCGGATAACGGCGGCCGGGGTTCCGGGGGAGGCCGCCAAGGCCGTAAGGCGCCGGGGGAGGGAGGAGCTTGAGGACGGGCGGGGAGCCGTCCGGGAGGCGGGACGCCGTCGGCGGGTCCGGAAGGGAGCCCGGTTGAGGGGCGGCCCCCGGCCGCGGCGGCGGGCTTTCGGTCGGGCGCCCCGCTCGCGCCGCCGGCGGGCTGTAGTTATATAGCACGGCGGGCCGGCAAATCCAAAGCCCGGCCGGAAACGCCTCCGCGTTCCGGCCCCCAGGGCGGATGGCGGGGCGTTCCGGGGGATGGCGGCGGGGTTTCGGGGTCCGGCGGCCGCTACCGGAGCGCCTCCGGATCCGGCCGCACGGGCGCTTTCCGTGGCTTTCCCGAAGGGCGGAAGGCGCGAACGGCCATGATGTTAGCACAGTGCAGCCGATAATGGATAGATAAACGCGGCTCTTGGGCGCTTTGAAATTTTGGGCCGCAAGAGCCCCGGAACACCGGTCCTTTATGGCCCCGGAACGTCGGGACCTTAGAATCTTGGGGCTTTGGGCGCCGCAACTTTGCAGCGGGCGGATAAACGAAGCTTTGGACGGCGGAGCGGAAGGGGCGCCTGGCGTCTTCAGGAGAGCGTCCCGCGGCGATGTCCCGCAATGCCCCGCAAACTCCCGGAATGTTCCGAAATGTCCCTCTAAGCCACGAAGCGTCCCTCCAGGCCACGAAGCGTCCCTCCAGGCCACGAAGCGTCCCTCCAGGCCACGAAGCGTCCCTCCAGGCCACGAAGCGTCCCTCCAGGCCACGAAGCGTCCCTCCCAGGCCACGAAGCGTCCCTCCCAGGCCACGAAGCGTCCCTCCAAGCCACGAAGCGTCCCTCCAAGCCACGAAGCGTCCCTCCCAGCCCCGCGGCGTCCCCCGCGATGCCCCGCGAGGCGTCCCGCCCGGGAGAGGCGGCCCCGGGCTGGCGATGCCCGCCCCCCGTTTTCGGGCTTCCGGGCCGGGCGGCGAAGGCGGCCGCGGAAGCAGGGAGGCATTGTGGCGCCTTTCACGGATTGAGTTATTAACCCGGCTTCCTTAAAGCCGGGGACGCCCTTTATGCCCTCGGGCCGGAGTTACCTTCCGGGACCGCTCCGCGTCCTGCAGGATGGCCCGGATCGCCCGGAAGTGCTTCCGGAGGTTCGCTCTCCCGCTCCAATCGTGCTAGAATAAAGCAATCGATCGTCCACTTCCGGCTTCCGTCCGGTTCCAGGTGGGCGTGCGGGCTCTTGCCCGAAGCGCCCGAGGCCCCCCAAGCATGGCTCCCTCAGAACTAGAGGTAATACAGAACCTGGTGAAGGCGGCCGAGAACGGCAGCGCCGAGGCGCAGTGCGTCCTGGGGAAGCTATACTACCTCGGCGAGGGGGTGCCTCCGGACAAGGGGCAGGCGCTCGCCTGGTTCGAGAGGTCCGCCGAGGGCGACTGCCTGGACGCCCAGTACATCCTGGGCAAGGTTTACCTGGAGGGCTTCATAGCCCCCGTGGACTACGACAAGGCCCGCCACTGGCTGACCAGGGCGGCGGGCCGCCGCCACTCGCTGGCGGAGGCGGATCTGGGCCGGATGTACCTGAACGGCAGCGGGGTGCCCGAGGACCCCGAGGCCGCCTACCGCTGGTTCGAGATGGCCGCGATGGACGGGAACGTCTCCGCGCAGTACAACGCCGGGCTGATGTGCCTCGGCGGCTGCGGCACCGAGGCGGACCCGTCCAAAGCCTTCCTGTGGTTCAAAAACGCCGCCCGCGAGGGGGACGTGCCCTCGCGCTTCAACGTGGGGCTGATGCTCTTCACCGGGGAGGGGACCGAGCAGGACTACCTCGAGGCCCGCGAGTGGTTCGAGAAGGCGGCGGGTGACGGGGACGCCGCGTCGGAATTCTACCTGGGGCTCATGTACGACGAGGGCCGCGGCGTCCCCAAGGACGGGTTCAAGGCGCTCGAGTATTACAAGAGGGCGTCCCTGAAAGGGTATTCCAAGGCCCAGTACTGCCTGGGGCTCAGGTACCTGAACGGCGAGGGCATACCCAAGGACGAGGAGGAGGCCTTCTACTGGCTGGAGAAGGCGGCGGACGCCGGAAACTCCTACGCGGCCTTCGAGCTGGGCCTGATGCACCTTTACGGGCGCGGCACCGATTCCGACCCGGAGGCGGCTTTCCAGCGCTTCGTGAAGGCGGCCGAGGCGGGGCTCGCCGGGGCGGCGGCCAACCTGGGTTCCATGTACCTGAAGGGCGAGGGCGCCCCGCAGGACTACTCCAAGGCGCTCGCCTGGTCCGAGAAGGGCGCGGAGGGGGGAGTGGGCGAGGCGATGCTGAACCTGGGGCTCCTCTACTTCTACGGCAGGGGGGTGCAACGCAACTACGCCCTCGCACTGGAGTGGTTCCGCAAGGCCGCTTCGGAGGGATCCCGGGAGGCCTATTTCGAGCTGGGGCTCATGTTTTTCCAGGGCGCGGGCGTCGCCCGCGACTACGAGCAGGCCTTCGAGTACTTCTCCAAGGGCGACGCCGAGGGCGAGATTCAGTCCTCCCTCTACGCGGGGCTGCTCATGCTGAACGGCTACGGCGCACCCCTCGAGCCGGAGAGGGGCCTCGCCAAGGTGCGGGCCGCCGCCGGCTCTGGGCTGGCCGACGCCGAATACTTCATGGGGGTCATCCATATCCAGGGGCTGGGCGTGGACGCTTGCGTGGAGGAGGGGTTGGCCTGGCTCAGGAAAGCCGCCGCCCAGGGCCACGCCAGGGCCGCCGAGGAGCTGGCCGCCCGGAGCGGGCGGGCGAACTGATTTTCCGGGGGGCTTGGAGGTTTCCGGGGGGGGATTGAAGGCTTGGAGCCGGAGCGCCGGGGTCCTGACCGGGCCCGGAACCGGGCCGGGGGATTGGGCCCGGGGCTCGCGCCGGGGATCTGGGCCGGGGGACCGCGTTGCGGATCGAAGCCGGGGGGCTCTCTCCGGGGATGGAAACCGGGGGAGCGCTCGCAAGCCGGGAGCCGTTGCCCCGGAAACCCTTAAGCGGACGGTGGCGATGCCGCAATGGCTCGGCTTCGCTGCCGCGAGCCGTAGGCACTGGGGACCTGCGCCGCAGGCATTGGAAGCCGGTGCGGCATTCCGGCGCCTTTAAGCCCGGCAAGCTGGACGGCGGGGCGTCGCGGGGAAAAGCCGGCGCGCGGCTATTTTACGGGCCGTGAAGGCCAGGCGTCTCCGCGTCGACCGAGTTGCCGGGCAACGCCAAAATTTTCGGTTTTCGTTATTTTTTGGCTTTTTCCGACAATTTTTAATTTATTCGGCCGAGCCGTCCGAGGCCCGAGCAACAAAGGATCTTAGCGTGGAGGATCCGAGACACATCGCTATTACCGGCGCCTCAGGCGGCCTGGGCCGCGCTCTGGCCCTCGAGTACGCCGAGCCCGGCATGGTCCTGTCACTGTGCGGGCGCGACGGCGCGGCCCTGGCCGAGACCGCCCGGCTGGCGAGGCGCAAGGGCGCGGAGTGCTTCGAGTCGCTTTTCGACGTCCGGGACGGCGAGGCCCTCTCCGCGTGGCTGGCGGGCTCCGACCGCAGGGCGCCTCTGGAGCTGGTCGTGGCCAACGCCGGGATCTGCAGGGGACTGGGACCGGAGGGCCTGGAGGCCCCTTGGGACGCGGTGGAGACATTGCGCGTGAACTCCGAGTCCTGCGCGCTCACGGCCCTGTACGCGGCGAAGCTCATGCTCTCGCGCGGGCGCGGGCAGATAGCGGTAGTGAGTTCCCAGGCGGGCAAGTTCCCCTTGACCTTCACCCCCAGCTACTCGGCCTCCAAGGCTGCCGCCAGCTCTTACGCCCTTTCCTTGAGGGACGGCATGGCCCCCTTCGGGATTGAGGTGTGCTGCGTCTGCCCCGGGTACGTGGAGAGCCCCATGCAGAAGACTTTTGCCGGGGGGATCTTCAGGGCCTGGACCGCGGAGAGGGCGGCGTCGGCCATTGCCGCGCGGCTCCGCCGCAACCCCCGCGAGATACGCTTCCCCTTCCTGATGAGGATCATGACGGCGCTTTACCTTTTCACCCCCTGCCCCTTGAAACCCGCGCTCCTGAGAGCCTTCAGCTTCAAGGTCGAGCGCGCCGGGGGGAACGCGGCCGAAGCCCACGGCCCCGGCGCCGCGGCGCCCGGCGGGTCCGTCCCTGACGCGGGAGGGCAGGACGGGCCCGAAGGGCGGGAGGACTGACTGGCCCCGCTCAAGGAAGGCGGGGAGCCCGGGTCCCGGGGGGCCCCGGCGCGTAAAATTCGAAAGGGCGTATGTGCTCCGGGCTCCTTTGGATTCCCCGTTTTAGCCAGCGGCATGGTTTGGGGACGGCGCCGCGGCGGTTCGCGCAAGCGTTTTGATAGTGGTCCGGCTCGCCGGGAGGGTTGAAGTTCCCTTCCTTCAGCGCCGTGCGGGCGAGCTTGCCGGAGTCTTCTAAGTCAGGTTGGGCCGGATGCCTGAGTTCAGGTTGGGCCAGCCGCCAGAGTAAGGTTGGGCCGGAAGTCAGAGGCGGGGCCGTCGCGGAACAAGGCTTGCGGGTCGGTGTCGGGTCAGGGGCCGCATCCCTGGCGGACGAATAATCGTCCTCCGCCGCGAGGATGCCGCGCTTGATGTTTTCGACTCCCTGAATCGCCCGCGCAAAAAAATGCCAGGAGGCGAAAACCTCGGCCTTTTTGCGCGTGCTGCATATCTCAGCGCGGGAGCTGCCGGTTTTGATGCCCAGGCAGCCTGCCAGGCGGGGGATGCCGCGCGGGCTTACGGCGGGGGAGGCGAGCTTTGGCGCGGTCCGTGCCAGGATGCGCGCCGGCCTCTGCGGAACTACCCGTTCCATGACAAGTTGAGGGGCCGGGAGCCTGGCTGGCGGGGTTCCGGGGGCGGGGCGGCGCGGCCTTGGACGCCAAAAAAAACTGGGCCTGCCGGGGACAATTCGCCGGATCCGGGATAAGCGGCCGGAACATTCCGGATTCTGGATGCTTTTTAGGCTATAACGTCGACGCGTGGGGTCGGAGGCCTCAGGCGCTCGGCCGCAGGAAGGCGGCGGGAAGGCGGCGGGAAGGAAACGCGCGAAGGCGTCCTCGAGCCGGTCGGGGGGAAGCTCCGGGAATTTGCTCAGACGGAGGGGCTTGCGTCTGCGGGAATTGCCCGGGGCGGCGATCCCCCCCCGCGGGATTTCCGGCGGGGCCGGAAACGCCCGCAAGCCGTTCCGGCGTACGCCGAGTATCGGCAAGGGCGCGGCGCTGGGGCGGAGCGGGAGGGCATGAAGCGGGGTTGCGCCGATGCCCGGGCTGAGTTGACAGGACAGGCGGGCAACCGGCGGGCGCGGACGACGCCCAAGCCCGCGGCGGGAAGGGGAGGCGGATGGGTTGCGCCTGGGATCATTAAGTTCCGGATTCTCGAAATTCCGGCATTTGGAACGCTGGCGTCGATCAGGGGCTCTGGATCGAGATTCTGGAATGCGGATGCTGGCAAAATTTTTACTGCAGGCATATTATCGAAACAGGACAGTTGTCTTAATATTGCCTTATCCCAACTGATATTCCATGCGATGCATTCCAGGAGCACGCCCGATATTTCCGTAGGAGCGGCAGTCTCATATCCGCGTAACGGCATCCTTGTCATTTGGCACTGGGGAAGGAATAATTCTAAAAATGACATCCGCGTCTCGGCATCAGCACCCAGATTCTGGCAGACGATATGGTAAGATGCAGGATGCGGATGTCAATTCGGTATTTCATCCTCCATAAGGACTAACGATGAATTATATGCTGGAACGCTGTGATTTGCGGCATCCGCGAAACGGCATCCCTCCGTGATGGCCGGAGGAAGCTTCCAGGTTGTGGCTCCTCGGGATATATCCGCGATACGGCAATTAACCATTGGGACAATGCTCATGATGCGCGGGATGCCTGATCGGAACGCCCTTCGCAACCTCCCGTCCAAGGGATTCCGCTGGATATCCCGTGGGCAGGGCCGGGAATCCGTTGCCGGAACCAGGCCTCCGGGAGCTTTCGGCTTCGCTTGCGGGATCGAGCTGTGAACCGGGCGTGGCGCCCGCCGGAGGGTGTTCCGGGTGGAGCGGGAGTAGGGCCCCGCCTCTGCAAGTATGACCGCTTAAGGTGTTCCGGATTCCGCGCATCAGCGGCGGCGCCCGGAGCCGGGAGGGGCGAGATTCCATTTTGCGGAATATCCGGCTTTTGGAAAGACGTGAGGATGCGGAAACGCGGAGTCCGGACTTGCCCCAAAACGCTGGATTTGATATAGAAACAAATTGACGCGTGTGATAAAACCAAAAAAGATCATTTTAGATCATGCGCTCGGCTCGCGAGCCGGAGGCGAATCGCCCGGGAGCGGTCCGGCGGCGGCCCTTGGCGGCCCCGGCGCGCCGGCGGACTGGACCGAGATGGTCAGCCATGGCCCCCGCAGGGGGCGGAATCCCATGGGACATCAGGAAAATGCCTAGAAAAAGGAACCCCGACTCGCCCGGAGCGAAGCTGCTGAAGCTCTACAACAAGCTCCTGGCCGACGGGAGCGCTCATTCGTTGGGGGAGCTCGCGAGGTTCCTGGACTGCTCGGCGCAGACGGTGCTGAGGCTCGTGGCCGTCATCGAGGGGGTTAACGGCGGCACGCTGAAGATCGAGGGCGAGACGAGGCCGGACCGGCAGAACTGGTACAGGCTGGAGCCCCGGAAGTTCCGAGCCGCCGACGCTGGCGTCGGGACCGAGGACGTGAGGTACCTGGCCATCTGCAGGGACCTGGCTACGGGCGTCCTGCCGGAGGAAATGCTCAGGAAGGTCGACGCCGCCCTGGTGAACCTGTTCATGAGGTCCTCCGGCGGCGGCGAGGGCGCCCCCGGCGGGGCCTCCGGCGGCCCCGCCAAGGAGTTCCTCTTCTTCTCCAAGGGCCGCATCGACTACGGGGGCCACACCGAAACTATTGCGAGGCTCCTGCAGGCCCGCGCGGACAGGAGGGTCTGCTTCGTCCGCTACCGCGCGAGCGGGCGGAGCCCGCAGGATCTCACCCAGCACGACTTCGCCCCGGGAAGGCTCGCGACCCTCAACAACGGCATTTACGTCCTGGGGGCGGGGGTGGACGACTCGAACAATTTCAGGCACTGGACGAACCTCGCCGTCCACCGCATCTCCCTCATCACGGTGACCGACCGCGTGTACGACTTCGAGATCCCCGACGCCTCCCCCGAGACCTTCGGGTTCCCCCGCCACGAGCCCAAGACCTTCAGGATGAGGTTCAGGCCCGGCCAGGCGGCGGACTACGTGAGGGAGCGGATCTGGGCCCAGGAGGAGAGGAAGGACAACATGAAGGACGGGAGCCTCATCCTCACCATCACTACCCAGAGCGAGCCGGAGCTCATGGCGTGGGTGAGGAGCTTCGGCGACGAGTGCGAGCTCATGGCTTAGACCGGGGCCTCTCCGGAGACGGCGCGGGCCTGGACGGCGGAACGGGCGCGCGGAAGCGCGGGTTTTGCCGTCCTTTGAGGCGGGACGCGGGGATATACCGGGGCGGGCCGCCAGGCGCTGGTTTCCCCTCTCCCAAGGA
>JAIRZX010000031.1 GCA_031267005.1 Deltaproteobacteria bacterium | reverse complement strand
CGGCGCGGGCCCCCCGCCCTCCCCGACGAGGCGCGGCCCGCACCTCCCCATGGAGGCGCGGCCTTCCCGCCCTCCCCATGGAGGCGCGGCCCTCCCGCCCCTCCCCGTGGGGGAGCGGGCCACTTTCCCGACCGGGCACCCTCCCGGACGGGGAAGCGCGGAAGCGCGAGCCAGGCTCCGGCGCCCTAACCACGGACGCCTCGGGGCGCGCGGCCGCGAGACCCGGGCCACCGCCGCCCGGGCCGACCTAAGCGACGCCTTTACCTCTTTTTCATGTCCGATTCGCTCCAGACGACGTTTTCCGCCTCCAGCGCGTTGCCGCGCCCGTAATTCGGGACGGCCCCCCGCGCCGGTTTCCCTCCGGGGCCCTCCTGGCCCCGGGCACATCCCTCCCTTTCGCGGGGGACAAGCCAACCCTTACCGGAAAGCCGCCGGGCGGCATTTCCGCGGAGGGGCGGCGCCCCCGACACGCGGCCTTGCGACGCCATCAAGCCGGGCCGGATTTTTCGAGGAGTTGATTATGGCTCTGACCGGTATCCAGATTTTCAAAATGCTTCCGGGCACGAACTGCAAGAAGTGCGGCGTCCCCACCTGCCTGGCCTTCGCGATGAACCTCGCCTCCGGCAAGGCCGAGCTGGACAAGTGCCCCGACGTCTCCCCCGAGTCCCGGGAGAAGCTCGCCGCGGCCTCCGCGCCCCCGATCCGCCCCGTGACGGTCGGTTACGGCGACACGGCCTTCAAGGTCGGCGGCGAGACCGTGCAGTTCCGGCACGAGAAGACCTTCTTCAGCCCCACCGGCATCGCCGCCCTCGTGCTCGACACCGAGCCCGCGGACAAGATAGCCGCCAAGGCGAAGCGCTACGCTAAGCTGCAGTACGGCCGCGTGGGCTTGAACCTCCGCCCCGAGCTGGTCGTGGTTAAGGGCGGGGCCAACCTGGCCGCCGCCGCCAAGGCCGTGGTCGACAACAGCGACCTGTCCGTGGCCCTGTACTCCGAGGACCCCGCCGCCCTGAAGGCCGCCGCCGCCGCCCTGGCCGGGAAGAACCCGCTCATCGGGCCCGCCACCAAGGCCAACGTGGCCGACGTGGCCAAGATAGCCGTCGAGGCCAAGGTCCCGGTCTGGCTCAAGGCCGCGAACCTGGACGAGGTGGCCGAGCTCACGAAGGCCCTGACCGCCGCGGGCGTGAAGGACATAGTGATCGACTCCGGCGCGCGGACCGTCAAGGACGCGTTCTCCGACTCCATCAACATCCGCCGCGCCGCGCTGGTCGCCCAGAACCGCGACTACGGCTACGGCACCATAACCTTCCCCTGCGACATGACCCCGAACCTGGCCGTCCAGGGCGCCATCGCTTCGGCCCTCATCGCCAAGTACGCGGGCATCGTGGTCCTCTCCGACCTGGACGGCGCGGTCGTGTTCCCGCTCCTGCTCGAGCGCCTGAACATCTTCACCGACCCGCAGCGCCCGATGACCGTCGTCGAGGGCATCTACCCCATCAACAACCCCGACGAGAACAGCCCGGTCCTGGTCACCACGAACTTCTCCCTCACGTACTTCATCGTGGCGGGCGAGGTCGAGGGGAGCCGCGTGCCGAGCTGGCTGCTCATCAAGGAGTGCGAGGGCCTCTCCGTCTTGACCGCCTGGGCGGCCGGGAAGTTCTCGGGCGACGACGTGGGCCAGTTCGTCCTGAAACGCGCCAACATCGTGGAGAAGATCAAGCACAAGTCCGTGATCATCCCCGGATACGCGGCCGCCATCCTCGGCGACATGGAGGAGGAGCTCAAGGGTTGGACGGTGTCCATCGGCCCGCGCGAGGCCGCCCACCTGCCGAAGTTCCTCAAGGAGTACAAGGTCTCCTAGGCGCGTCCCGGCGCGATGCCGAAAGCCTTTACCGAGACCGCGGCCTTCAAGCCGAGACACGCTACTGGGGCCGCCGGCCCGCCAGGCGGGCGGCCCCCCTTCAACCCCCATCAAGGAGGAACCTGAATCCATGGCCGACCTCTTCCCTATCGTCACCATAGCCGAGAACCTGAACGTCACCAACAAGATCATCGGAGCCGCGTTCAAGGACAAGGACGAGAAGCCCATCCGCAAGATGCTCGAGGGCATTCTCGCCTGTAACCCCACCTGGGTCGACATCAACCTCGGGCCCGCCCGCAAGAACGGCGCCGAGCTCATGCCCTGGGTCGTGAACATCGTCCAGAGCATGACCGACCTCCCCGTCGTGCTCGACACCACCAACATCGACGCCATCGAGGCGGGCTTGAAGACCGTGAAGCGCCCGGCCATGATCAACTCGATCATGTGCCGCCCGGAGCGCTACGAGGTCCTGCTCCCGATGTGCAAGCAGTACGGCGCCTACTGGGTCGGCCTCATGTGGGGCCCGAACGGCATGGCCCGCGACGCGAACGAGCGCGCCGAGCTCACCACCGAGCTCCTCATGCACGCCCTGGGCCTGGGCATCGACGCCGAGTTCGCCTTCATCGACCCCATCATCACGCCGGTCAACATCCAGCAGGACCAGCTGATGAACAACCTCGAGTTCATCGAGATGCTCCCCGACATCGTCGAGGCCATCCAGCCCGGCCACCGCTCCAAGAGCACCAACGGCGTCTCCAACGTCTCCAACGGCAACCCGGAGCACCTGCGCCCCATCCTGAACAAGACCTACCTCTGCATGCTCATCAAGAAGGGCATGTACTCCAGCATCGTGGACTCCTTCGACCCCTCCACCCCGTGCATGTTCGACCTGTGCCAGGGCCGCGCGAACTGGTTCGCGCAGCTGGTCTGGGACACCATGGACGGCAAGTACGACGGGGCCCCCGACTACTCCAAGATGAAGAAGGAGGAGGCGGACGTCGTGAAGACCGCCAAGGTCGTCCTCGGCCACTCCCTGTTCAGCGCGAGCTGGCTCGACATCTAGCCTCAAGTTCCCGCATAACCCTTATGGGTTGGAAGGCCCGGCTTAATCGCCGGGCCTTTCCTTTTGCGGGGAGCCAACGCGCTAGACGTCTATAATTCCCTTTCCGGGGCCGTCTGGCCCCCGTAAGACTTGTCCGCCATGGAATTCGCTGTAAAGGGCCCTCAGGGGCCCTTTTTTTATTGGCGCGACACACGGTTCCCCCCCTCCGGTTTCCTCGCCTGCGGGGTCTTGCCGCCGGGAGCATCCCGCGAATCGCCCGCAGTATCCGCGTTTCCGCCCGAGCTTGACGTTTTCCGTACTGAAGAGTCCTGCCCAGCCCAGCCCTGCCCAGCCCTGCCGGGGCCGGCCGTTCCGTTTTCCGCGCATTGTGATGGGGGCGGCTCGGCGTTTCCAAAATTGTCGGGAGCTTCTCGGGCCCGCTGCGGCAATGAATCGTTTTCCATCGCAGCCTGGCCCGGGGGCATACGCGCCAGCCCGGCCGAGTCATACGCGCCAGCCCGGCCGAGGCTTGCTCTTCTGCACGGCCGAGGCTTACCCGGCAGCCCGGCAGCCCGGCAAGGTATACGCGCCTACCCGAAAGGGGGCATACTCTCCAGCATAGCCGAGGGCTCAGGCTTTGTTGCATCCGCTGTTTCGCGGGCCAGGGCGCCGGAAAGACGGCATGTTCGCTCAGGGAGGCAGGAGCGCCGAAGACTCCCAGGGGTGGAGCAGGCCGTAAGCTCTGCCGTCCGCCCATGCTGACGGAGCTATCGGCTGAAACCGCCACGAAGCCCCGTGCCGGGGCCTTTCGGATGAGCGAAGGAGACGGGCTCGTGTCGGCGGCGTCCCGTCGGTCGTCGTTTCGCCTTTCCCCATATTTTTCCTCTCGCCTCTCTTGTCATTTCATCCATTCTTCTTCGGCTTCGTTACCTCCTCTTCCGAATCGTCGCTTCCTTTCTATCCTCGCTTTTCTTCTATACTCGTCTTCCGTTCGCTCCTCGTCTTCCGTCCGCTCTTCCCTTTAAACCTTTGGCACCCCTACTTCCGCGCTGGCCCGCCATCTTCCCGTTTCGCGCTAGCCTCCTTCCGCGTCCACCCCCCACCCCCCCCGTCTTTGGTTATCCCGCCCAGTCCTTCCTTTTCGCTTATAGTCCGACGCCGTCGCCATCGGAGGATAGCCCCAGCGATTTCACTTTGCCGTACTAACGAAAAGAACATGCCTTTCCCGCATGCCTTCCGGACACGGGATACGAAAAGAGCCCGGCGCGGGCAAGAGGCGGAAACCTCAAACCGCGCCGGGCCTCACGGAAACGGCGTCCTGCCGGGAAATTTAAGCCGTCCCCCCCCCGTTCAGGGCCGTCCGGCGCCGGTCCCGGTAACTGGCAGGTGGGGACCAGTCCCCGCGCCGGGGGCGGAAGGTTTCGGGGCTTCGGCCGGAGGAGCCTAGGAGCCTTGAGTGCCGGAGCTTAGAGGGCCGCCAGGGACTCCCCGGCCATTTTAAGGGCGAAGTCTATGTCCGTGTCCCCGTGCGCGGCGGACACGAAGGAGCACTCGAACTGGCTGGGGGCCAGATACACCCCGCGCTCCAGCATGAGCCCCCAGAAACGGGCGTAAAGCTTGGTGTCGCTTTTGGAGGCGGACTCGAAGTCCTTGACCGGGCCCTCGGCGAAGAAGAGGGTTCCCATAGACCCCACGGCGTTTACGCAGGCCTTGACGCCTTTTTCGGAGGCCAGCTCCGCCAGGCCGGAAGCCCAGCGGGCGCCCTTGGAGGCGAGCTTCCCGTAGAGGCCTTTGGGGGCCTCTTCCGCGAGCCTCCTTACGGCGTGGAGGCCGGCGGCCACGGCCAGGGGGTTACCGGACAGGGTGCCGGCCTGGTAGACGCCTCCCAGCGGGGAGAGGCGCTCCATCACCTCCCGCCGCCCGCCGAAAGCGGCGAGGGGGAGCCCTCCCCCGGCTATTTTGCCCAGGACGGTCAGATCCGGCTTCAGGCCGTACAGCTCCTGCGCTCCTCCCAGCCCGAGGCGGAAGCCGGTTATGACCTCGTCGCAGATGAAGAGGGCCCCGTTTTCGGTACAAAGGTCGGAAATAGCTGCAAGGAAGCCCGGCTCAGGGGCTACCACGCCCATGTTGCCCGCTACAGGCTCGACTATGACCGCCGCGATTTCTTTCCCCTTGAGTTCGAAAATCTTTGCCAGGCTCCCGGGATCGTTGTAGGGGCAGGTGAGCGTGAGCGCGGCCAAGGCCTCGGGGACGCCCTTGGAGCTGGGCACGCCGAAAGTGGCGAGCCCGCTTCCGGCGGCGACCAGGAGCGAGTCGGCGTGCCCGTGGTAGCACCCGGAAAACTTCACGATAAGGTCCCTTCCAGTGAAGCCCCTGGCCAGCCTTATCGCGCTCATGCAGGCTTCGGTGCCGGAGTTAACGAGCCTTACCATCTCCATGGAGGGAACGCAGCTAATAAGCAGTTCGGAGAGCTCGACCTCCCTTTCCGTAGGGGCGCCGAAGCTCGCGCCTTTCAGGGAAACCGTTGCCAGGGCCTCGGTCAGGCCCTCGGGGGCGTGCCCGAAAATCAGGGGTCCCCAGGAACACACGAAGTCCACGAGCTCGTTCCCGTCCGCGTCGGTCAGCCGGCACCCCTTTCCGCTTTCTATGAAGCGCGGGCTTCCGCCTACGCTCAGGCAGGCCCTCACGGGGCTGTTCACGCCGCCGGGCATGAGTTTTTCGGCTTTGGAGAAGAGGGCGCGGGAGCGGGAGGTGTCCGGGGCGGTCATGTCTTAGGGTCCTTTCGGAGGGAGGTCCGGCGGCTTTGCCCTGCGGAGGGGGAGGGCAACAAGCTTTCGGCCTGGCCGGAACAAGGGGCGGGAAGGCGCCGGCGGGGTACCGGGGGCCCCGCGAGGCCGAGGGAGGGCCGAAAGACCGAGGATTGAGGGCAAGAGGCTAAAGAATCAGGGCAAAGAGGCCAAATTAGGATGACGGGAAGGGAAAGGGGAAGCGGATTAAGAATGCTGGATAGCTGAAAGCATAGGCTTGGAGGTAGCAGTCTGCAAGTGGCAATGGGAGGGTGCAGGCTGCAGGCGGCAATGGGAGGGTGCAGGCTGTAGGCGGCAATGGGCGGGTGCAGGCTGCAGGCTGCAGGCGGCAGGCTGCAGGCTGCAGGCGGCAATGGGAGTGTGCAGGTTGCAGGCTACAGGCGGCAATGGGAGTGTGCAGGCTGCAGACGGCAATGAGAGGTAAAAGGGGAAAGTGGGAAGAGGCAGGCGTAAAGTGGAAAGCGGCTTAAGGGAAAGGGGGATAGCTGAAAGCGGGGGGGCGGCCAAAGGAGAGGGGAGAGCTGGAGTGGATAGGTTGCCGGGCATTGCGGAAACAGATGCCGGAGGGGGAAAAACGCCCGGATACGCCGTGATGTACCGTGAAAAGGACGTGGAAAGCCGATCGTATGACTGTACGCGGCCATTGCGGCACGTCATGCATGATGACTGCGGGCGGATCTTTTAGTAGTCCGGGGTTGAGCAAGTGATGAATGGCCCCTCAAAGGCACGGTCCGGGAGGGTTCCGTGAAGAATTGTTCGCCGCCGCCGCTTGTTTTCTGCTAAAATGTCAACCTGGCGTAAGGCTTCCGCCGGTCCGCCGGAAGGCTTGAGCCTGAACGGTCGCGAAACCGTTTGCAATTATAGCCCATAAGCGCCAGATTTCGAAACTTCCAGAAGGGGTGGCCCGTCGGGCTAACGCTAATGACCAAAGACAAGTTTTACAGTCTCGTGGACAAGGTGAGCAGGGGCGTCATCCATTACGTCGAACAGATAGACGGCGAGCTTTCGGAAATGCAAGACGGCGAAGCGGAAGCCGTCCGAAAGATCCTTCCCGCCATCCTGCTCTCGATATCGGTTCTGCGCCTGTGCCAGGAAAACCCTCCCGACGAGGTCGTGAGCATCCTGAAGGCCGTCTCCATGAAGGTTGAGACAGGGGACTACCACCCCGGCGGCATCTCGTTTAGGGATAAGATGCCCGAGCCTCCTTCGCCTGAAGAAGAAGACGACGACGACGGGGACGGCCCTGGCGGGGCCGGGTCCAAGGGCAAGGGGAAAGGCAAGGGAAAGGGAAAGGGCCCTACTTTAAACTAGCCGGTTTCCGGACTTAAGAGCGCCAGTCGGCTTTCAGAAGAATGGCCGGGCGCATTAGCCTTAAAAGCTTCGCTCCCTACCGTCGGCTTTTCCCGCGCTCCTGTTTGGCATAGACGTTTTGACGAACGGTCTTTCCTCTGCCGCTTCCCTACCCCTCCGCTCTTCCGCCAATCCTTCCTTCTATCCTTCTGTCCTCCCGTTCAAGTCTCATATCTTCGCGTTCAAGTCTCAGCCCTGCGTCTTTTCCCGTTTCAGCGCGATTTTCATGACGGCGTCCTTTCTGGCCGTCCCTTGGACGGCAGAGCCTTGGATTCGGCGCGCCAGGGCCAGCTGACCCTTCCGGCGCCTCTCTGGCGGGGTTTCCGACGGGCTCGCATTTCGGCTTTTCGAGGCGCTTCCGTCCTCCAGTCCTTCCGTCCCGCCTTGCTGTCGGTCGGGGCGGGGAGATGTTTCCTGGACCGGGGGGCGTTTTCCTGAATCCGTTCGCCCTCCTTTTTTGAGAAGGTTCTTACAGGTTAAGCCATGGATGGCTCCTGATGGTCCGGGCGCGGTCGATGCAAGCTCCATGACTGCTCTCTGGGCCAGCCGGGCTTGATTTTGCCCAATCGATATTTTAGAATTTACCTGATCGCTTTTCCTGCCTTTTCTCTCTTTCCCGCCCGTCAGCTTCCTAAATTAGCCCCGTTCCCGCCCTGATCGGCATCGGCCGGGCAGGGAGCTTTTCCGTTCCTGTCGAGGAATACTGGTTTCCGGGCGTTTTCCATTCCGGTTGCGTAAAGCCGGATGGCGGGTTGCTGGTTATAACTCGCTGGAGTCCAAGGCAGTTCTTCCGGCGCGGACAGTTGCGTCCCGGAGTTCTCCGGGAACGCCTTTTCCGGGTTCCAACGGATCTATCCGGCGCGTCCGGAAGGCCCTTGTCGGCCCATAAGCACTAAGAGCAAGATGCAGGCTACGTTTTCCGTCTCCCTCCCGCCGCCGTGCCCCGTGCCCGCGCGGACCCTTCCGGGGAAAGGGCCCGGGGGTTGTCACGGCTCGTCGTTGCCGTTGGCCTGACCGACGTCCAGGCACCAGCGCCCGGTTTGCCGGACGCGGCCGGAAAACGCCTCCCTTCCCTACGGTCGAGAACCGAACGGAAGCCGCGGGGCCGGGAGAGTGAAGATGACAGTCCTGAGAAGCGGCGGCGCGTTGCGCCGCGTCACCCCGACGGCCACCCGCGAGGCCGACTTTCTTGAGCCCCAGACCCTCGACGGCATTCTGGATCTCCTCCGAGGGACTCGCCACGGCCAGATCACCATCGTGACCCAGAACTTCCGCGTGGTCCAGGTCGAGAGGCGCGAAAACTTTAACACCGACGAGTTGGGCGAGCGCCCGGGAAACGCCGCCGCCGACTCGTTGAACCTCGCCGCTGTCAAGAAGAAGATCTCCTTGGCTTTGAAGGGCCTGGAGTTCGGGCAGGTGATCCTGGTAGTAAAGAAGGGCCGCCTCGCCCAGATAGAGCGCCTTCAGAAGGAGAGGTTTTCGGACCTTCAGGGCGTCTACGGGGACGGCATCTAGCCTGAACCGGGGGCGGCCTGTCCCTGAAGACGCGGCCTCCGCCTCAAGCGGCCTTTGAAGGATGGTTTCCTTACGGGCTTGCCGCAGGTGCGCCTTGACTGGCTGAACGGACCCGGCGCCCCGAGTTCCTTCCGGGGCTGGAAAGCCCGAGGCTTCGGCCCGGGCCCGAGACGGAAATGGAGCCTCGATCGGGCCTCGAATCCGAGTTGTCCCGGCGACAGGGCGGGTGGTTGGCTGAAGCCTCAGGCAACTCCTGGCATTTATCTTGCATTCAATCCTGAACCCAGGCAGATAATTTAATCTTCAACCCTCGGGTTACTGAAACCGGAAGAAACGCTTTGGCGCTTTTTCTTGCTCCAGCTCCTGGCGGGGATGGTTGCGAGCGTCAACTGCCGGGGCATTATCTCCGTACAGTTTTTCAGGATTTAATTGAAAGGTTTCGGCCTGGCCGCATTGAATTAATTCATTCCATGAAGACAGGCGTTTCAGAATGCCGCGTTCCGGTTACATTATCTAACCAGGTTGTCAATTCATATTCCCGCTGAATTTTCCCGTGATTAATGGTGACGAAAGAGTAGCCAAAGAGGTTTTCAAGGACGTTTTTATGCTAGGCTGGCTGGCATTTGTAAAGCCCGCCTGTTATTTTTAATAAATTCAGTTTGCGAAATGGAATGACTATAGTATATTAATAGTTAGGAGTTGTGATTTATTAAACTTGACATTTACTAGTTGAAAATTTTGAAATTCCATTCTCTATGGAATTTATTCTGTTTTAAACTGATTGAGTTCATTTGTTCCTTGGGAATTCCGATTCCAAGTTTGTATTTTCTGCGATTTAATCTACAAATGACATTCAAACCTGTTGAAGAATCAGTGTGATTGATATGTTTAACTACAGTTTCAAAGTCACGGAGTGGTTGTCCTTTCAAATCCGGCGAAATGAAAGAAAATAATTTATGTTCAACTTTATTCCATTTGCTTGCACACGGTGGAAAATGGCACGCATAAGTTGGCATATTATTAATATTAGGTGATTTATGGAGTTGATATTTCAAAAATTTAATTCTATAGCCATCTGAACCTCCACCTCGGCAGTAATCAACAGATATTGTCTGCAAGGATATTATTATTCCCCAACATACTTCCGCCAACCAGATATTGAAGCAACAGCTAACGATGCTGTATCATGATCAATATCTACATAGACAAAACCAGAATCTAATCCTATATGATATATCCCATATGGTATAGCTTTATTGGAACATTAGGGGCAGGAAAATCATAAGCATTTACAAGTATAGGATCATTAATCATTCTCATAGTTCTTCAAGTATTTTTATAATTTCCGATGATTTCCTTTTCTTTGTATATACTGACATGACAGGTTCTACATGTTTTAAAGCAGTTTTAACCTGTTTATTAATAAACATAAGTGGCCTCCATCCTCTCCTGAACAGGACATGCTTTACCGGAGGAGCCCGCCGAGTGTCAATCCAGTGAACCATTCAACTCCACCCTTATCCTCCCCTAAACGCAATACTCCTAACTTAAGCGCTAATCCTTAATTAAATCGGCAACAATACCTCAAGGAAATTTTAACAATATTCGCCACTCTTTTTCAATAATTGTCGCCATATATTGTATGCATACATTATATTGTATAACCGATTTACAAAACGACTATTTACAAAATTAATAGCTAGAGAGTATGGT